>JBDTBI010000111.1:0-5595 GCA_039924215.1 Acidobacteriaceae bacterium | reverse complement strand
GGAAGCACCATTATCGCCTGGCATTTCATCTCGATTCGAGTTGGGGATATTCCCTGGTACCTCTTACCGTCATCAACGGCCTTCGACCGCCCGCAACCGGAGTTGTGCCTCCGGGCCTGGCCGCTTTTGGGGGAACGCACGGCAATGAATGGGAGGGACAGGTTGCCGTCAAACAACTATGTCAACAACTTGACCCCACCGAAATCAGCGGGCAAATTCTGCTGATGCCGCAACTAAGCGAGAGTGCCTGCGCAGCCAATCAGCGAATCTCGCCGCTCGACAATGTCAATATGAACCGGGTGTTTCCGGGTAATCCACATGGCACAATCTCATACCGGATTGCAGATTTCGTAAAATCGCACATCTTCCCCAGGGTTCGCGTTGTCGTGGACATGCATGCGGGGGGGCGTGAAGGCGGATTCGCGCTCTGCACGTCCTTTCATCCCGTGGCTGACCCTGCGCAACTAGCTGAGATCACTGAAGCCGCATCTCTCTTCGACCCGCCCTTCATGTTGATCTACTCCAGCCAGATGGCCTCAGGTCTCCTTACGGATGAAGCTGAGGCTGAAGGCAAGATCGCCATCGGAGGAGAGTTTGGCTTCGGAGAGGGAGTCAATCGCAAAGGAGTACTGCACGGTTACGAAGGCATACGGAATGTTTTGCGGCACTACGGAATGCTGACTGGCGAAATATCAAGGATCGATCCTCTTCGACGTTCCGCGCCACGACTGGTGGACGCCAGGAACCTGGAGGATTACATTCCATGCCCGCATGCCGGCATCTGGGAGCCGCTTGTCGATCTCGGTGAGGAAGTGCAAGCCGGTCAATTGGTCGGACGCCTGCACGACTTCTCCGATCATTCGACAGAAGCATTGGAGCTACGAGCGCATCGCACCGGTATCATGATCATGATGCGTGGAACGGCAACCAGCGAGCAAGGTGCGACGCTCTACGTAATCGCACGAGATGCCGAAGTTCCGAGAAACTCGCAGACCTCCAAAAAGTAGAGACTGCCAATGTAAGTTCATAGGCAGCCTCTTTCTGTTCTTAAATGTTAGGAGCATGTTCTTGTAAAAGCAGTTCCGCGAGAACTGCCTCATCGGTCACTCAAGATACTGAAGGAGTCAGCTTTTGCCGACTCCTTCACCGCGGGACTCTTAGAAGTAAATCTTTATTCCAACCTGCAACTGACGCGAGCCTGTAGCACTTGTGATCCGTCCAGACACGCCGGGTCCAGCCTGGATATCGGTGTTCGGATTGTAGAACTGCGGATGATTGAACACGTTGTACGCTTCTCCGCGGAATTCCGCATAGATGCGCTGATTGAAATGGAAATCCTTCAACAGGGATATGTCCCAGTCATCCAATCCGGGCCCACGCAATATGTTTCTTCCAGAGGTGCCGAACGTGCCATTTGCCGGGACCGAGAACGCGGTGTAGTCAAACCATTTGGCGATGGTTGGATTCGACAGTTTTCCCGAACCGTTTCGGTTCGGACGTTGATTGTATGCATGGCCGGTGTTGGCCGGGTCGGCCTCCATAGTCGGGGTGAAGGGGTTGCCAGACTGCGCTTGCACAATTGCACCGAAGCGCCAACCTCCCGCCACCAAATCAAGCGGACGTGACATGTTCGATCCAAATCTCATTCCACGCCCGAATGGCAGGGCATAGATGAGACTGGTCACAGATCTAAACTTTACATCCTGCGATCCCAATCCGCGGTCCAATGAAAGATTTTGCGGATTTTGGACGGCCATTTGATCACTGAGATTCATATCATTAATCAGCTTCGACCACGTAAAAGCCGACAGGAAGGTAAAACCGGATGAAGCCCGCTTTTCGAGCGTAATCTGCAATGCGTTGTAGATCGAGTTTCCGATATTTGTAAAATTACTTCCCTCTCCAAATGCCGGCCATGCGCGTCTGGGCCCAAGTGGCGCTAAAGGGTCCGCGGTCGGTGTGGCCTCGTTAAGCGGGATATCTTTCTCCAAGCGGGATCCCTTGTCGCCAGCGTAGGCGATCGTCACAGCCAGGTTCCTGACCAATTCACGCTGAACGGCCAAGTTCCATTCCTGGTTGTAGGGAGGGCGGATTTTCAAATCCTTGGCGCTTATATATACTGACCCGCCGGCGCCGAAGGGGAAGTTGAAGAAGTTTTCAAAATTGGAACTGGCCGAGGGTGTTGCCGGGGCATTGAGACTTGAATCCTCGATAAACGGCACATTGATAATGGCCTGAGAGACCGTGGGGTTGCCAGGCATAAGCGTATAGAAGACCCCATATGCACCCCGAATTACGGTTGAATCGTTGTCAAACGGCCTGTACGCAAAGCCGATTCTGGGTGCGAAGTCCTTCTTACTGATAGTTTGCAGATTGTTACTGATTCCAGCCTGCCTGGGCGTGACGATATCTGACGAGTACTGATCATACGCAGTTTGCGCCACCTGCTGCGTCGACAAGTTAGGAAGGCCATTTTTGTAAGTGGACACAATGAACTTTCCGGTAGTGATGTCGAAGTACGAGTTCTGCGCCAGATCTTGTACCGGTGCCAAGGCAAAGTCATAACGGAGGCCAAGATTTAAGGTCAGATTGCTAGTCACCTTCCAGTCGTCTTGAATAAAGAGCGGGATGCCGAAATCTCTTTCTCCGAAGGTGTTTCGCGGAAAGTCGCGAAGCCCAAAGCCGGGAAACCCAGTCAGAAAGTCCGCAAACTGGTTGCCGGTGAAACCGCCCTGGAATGCGAAATAACCTCGGGAATACGCGGAGTTGGTCGATGTCAGGTGAAACCGCCTTGCATCCACGCCCATCGAGAGCGAGTGCCTGCCCTTGTTCCATGAGACGATATCGGACAATTCCCACGTGGTTGTGGGGTTGATGAGAGGGGAATACGGATTACCATTGACGGAAGCGTAGTTGCCTAGGCTGAGGTAAGGAAAACCCGGGAAGACTTTCGAGGTTTGGTCGAATCCCAGAATACCGGCTTTGGTCGTGTAATTCGTACCAAGACCCTGGGGCGAATTCTTGTAGAGTAAATGCCCATAACCTAAACGGAGGTTATTGAGCAGGTTGGGCGTAAAGATGTGCGTATAACCCACACCGATATTTTTGGTGTTGATCGTATTTGTAGTGCCCCCGAATGCAGGGAGCCCGCCAGGCGAGATTGCAAGGTTGTCGTTGATGGAGAAGCGCCCGAAGAGGGAATCTTTTGGGCTCAGTTGATAATCAATTCGAATGTCGCCCTGGTCGGTATTTGACGTCGCAGAGGGCCCATAAATGAAGTGCCGGCCGTCGGGCTGATTCGGCAACGGAATAATAGCGGGATTCAAGAAATATTGGGCTGCCGCGTCCAGCTCGCCCGCGGGAATCTGATTGCTCGGGAACGGCGCGAGTGTAAAAGGATCGTGCGCGGGAGGACCAATCAACCCGTTCAGATTGCCGCTTCGCAGTGCCGCGGACGGTACGATTTGATTTTTTTCCTCAGGTTGGTCTAACCGCACCCCATTGTAATTAAGAAAATAAAAGAGACGATTCCTCAAGATCGGACCACCGACGGCGGCTCCGAACTGATTGCGATGCAGTGGAGCCGTGGAGGTCCCTTTGGCCGCGAAGTAGGGCAACGCGTCGAAGGCGTTATTGCGGATAAATTCGAACACTGTTCCATGAATCTGGTTGGTCCCGCTGCGGGTGCTCATTAAGACCTCAGCGGAGCCTCGCCCATACTCGGCTGGAAATGAATTGGACAATACTTTGAATTCCTGGACAAAGTCGACCGACGGCTCGAATTGTATGCCGTTATACAACTGCTCGGTATCGGTGATCCCGTCAAGAATGAACTCCGTCTTCTCGCTCTGACCGCCGCTGACCGCGACTGTCGTAAAGCCGGTATTGGAGGCAGAGCCCGGTCCACCCTTCGTATTGCTCGTGATTGCGCCTGGAGTGAGTTCCGTTAGCTGGGTGACGTGGGAGCCGTTCAGCGGAAGATCAACAATTTGCTGATGCGTAATGACCTGGCCCAACGAAGAGTTCTCTGTCTGGATCAGGGTCGGAGCCTCAGTCACGTTCACCGTTTGAGTGACCGCTCCGGGAGAAAGCGTAATGTCGATAAGGGCCTTCTGCGCCACCTGGAGAACGATATTAGGCACTTGGGATTGTTTAAAACCTTTGAGCACAGCGGTCAACGTATAGGGGCCGGTCGGCACCGAGGTAATTTCATAGGATCCCTGACTGTTGGTCACGACCGTACGGGTGAACCCCGTATCCGGATTGAGAGCTGTGACGCTCGCACCCGGCACCACCGCGCCGGCCGAGTCATGCACTGTTCCCACCATAGATGCCGTGGCTTGCGCATGTAGACGAACCGTGCAAAGGCAAGAGACGACGAGGATGGCGAAGACACAAGTGACGCGGGATATGGAGGGTTTCCGAAAAATACCATGTGGAATGGCGAACAGCGGTGGCATCAAAACAAAGAATTTTCTCATATAGCTCTCCTAAAAAGTTGCATTTGTATTCCACCAACGAGTTGCATCCGCGGACAACCTATTAGTTGGAAACTTTACTCTGTGCCAGAACATTTAGGAATGCTATTGCGGGTTGCTACAACGGAAAATGTCCAGCCGGTCGAACGAAAGGTGCTCTGTCCGGTGGCGCTTCGGTGGAATAACAACCTGAGCGTGGCATACAGCATCATGTCCGTGTCTTATATCTGTCCCAGGAGACAGTTTCTATATCAGGCGAGGAGTTACGATCGCACAGCCTCGCGTTCATCCGGATGTCTGCAAGCCGCTTCCTTCCGGCTCGTCGCTTCTGAAACTTCCCAATTTCATCCTCACGCCGCACATCGCGGGCGGCACGAAACAGGCGGCGGAAAACGCAGCTCGTATCGCAGCCGGAGAGCTCGGCCGTTACCTCGATGGCAAGCCGCTTCGATATTGCATGAATCCACAGGCGAGCAGCGGCGCATGAGCTGGACGCGCCGAGATTGGACTCCGCTCCGTTTGTGTTTGCGAACGGACATGGAATGCCCACGTCGGAACATCGCTCAATCACCTGCACAGGGGTATGTGCGCGCCCAAAGTAGACGTCAAACGTTGCCCCGCCTTCCACGCCGATGCTCCGCAGCCGCTTGCCGCGAAAGTACTCTCTCAGCTTCACCCGCAGTTGGCGCTCTTTTTGTTGGCTGGATTCGGCAAGCTCCGGCAGACGGCTTTGCAGGTAGTTGTCCGCTGCGTCATTAAATAGAAGCCGGGCGAAATCTTCGCTCGATGCGCTCCACTTACCCTACTTCGCCGCGGAGATGAGGACTTTCTCTTTGGCCTGGGCCTCTCTCCAGTCACCTGTTCCAAGAGACTGCTGGAACCGCTGACCATCTACGAAAAAATGCGTGTGCCACGTCTTACCTCGTTTTTTTAATGATATTTTTTCACCTTTCCTTGAAGTCTTCTATCTTGTCCGAGCTGTAGGCGCAGTTTTGATGGCGTTGTGTTTCAGCCATTCCTTGACTTTTTCCTTCCTCCATGTGCGCTTGGCTTGGCCTGCGCCCAAGCCGCGCATTTCTCCGTGCAATATCGCTGCCTTGGGTGGGCAGCGATAAAG
>JBDTBI010000110.1:0-8221 GCA_039924215.1 Acidobacteriaceae bacterium | reverse complement strand
CGTAATCCCACATGTAGCAGCCAAGCACTATTTTGGTATGGGGTGAAAGACTCTCCGCCTTTTTCAAGTTAGCAGCCAGGTTATTTATATCCGCGGGTTTCCACGTCCAAAGCGTCAGGGTGTCAATGTACTTCAAATAGGGTTCCATCGGGTAATCGAGTTGGGTCACATAGAGCGTCACCTAAAGGTCAAGCTTCTTCGGGCCCGATTGAAGGCGCTTGTGCATTTGCTCCAACTCTGAGAGTGAAAGCGCCGCGTAGAACTCGCCTTTACCGTTATCCTTACGGTGAAAAAAATTATCCATCTGGACGCCGATAAAGTTGGAATTCTCCTGCGCCAATTTCAACGCTGCATCTCGTTCGGATCCATCCGTTGCCCCACCTCCACCCACGACCGACCAAACCACTTGGCGTACGGCGCGGAATGGGATAGCGTACTGATCAAATGGCAGCTTTGGCTTTCCGTCGTAGACGACCATCACAATGTTCGGAAGAGACATGTAGTACGCAGCTTCCACCGGTGTGATTCGGGACGGAGCAGGCAAGCCGGCGCCCTCGTTATGGCTACCCGCGTAATGCGCCGACAGCCAAAGCCGGTCACGTACCGTTACTCCGGAATTGCATGCATCTCCGAGAGCTGCTGTGCTGTTCAGTACACTTCCGACTGTCAACAAAGTGCCGGCGCGTAGCAGGTCGCGCCGCCCAAACCGTGAATTGTTCATGGGTGATAACTCATCCTCGCAGCAAACCGCCCAATTATAAGGCGTTGCTTTGCCCGACCCAGGGGAATTCAGAGACCGCAAGAGATATTGCGGCCCATCAAGGGTAAGGTAGAAAATCGGGCGTGTTGGAATATAAAGACAGCTCTGGCTCCCCCGAAATGGAGAAAACCAGAGCCGTATCTTGAATGAGTCGTGGTATGCAGAATGGTGATCAAGCCGGGCCGATATTGCTGAACTCCTTCGTATCTTCCTTTTTTTCTCTGTCTTTCCCGCGCTCGGCCAGCTTCGTCGCTTCGTTTTCAACGCGGCGATGGGCCCGCTCGGCTTCATTGCTCTCTTTCCCGCTTCCACCTGGAGTTTTTGCGGGAGTGTTCTTATTCAGGTCATGAATTTCGTCTGCCATGTTGTACCTCTCTTCTGGGTAGGAAGGCATGGCTACTGGAAGGGTTGCACTGTTTGTACGAGGAAAACGAGAGGCCTGGCTTCTGGCCAGACATCTCTGCGTGCGGATCAAATTATCTCGAACTGAATGTTTTCGTAGAATTCAATGTTTCGTCCCATCGTCTGTTACAGGTTCGGCACCTGTTACAGGCTCGACATCGGTCACAGACTCGGCTCCAGTCACAGACAGACTGGGCCCGCTACTGACATCGGGTATACGCCATGTTCGCTCCCGTCGCAGTCTCACCGGGACCAACCGTAATGGAATTACTCCGTTGCAGATTGTTCGTCGCACAAGCTCCCGCGCCGCCTGAACCTGGAATTTGAGCCACAGATTCCGGGGTGTAGACCGCAGCAGAGCCATGTTGGGTGAATTGCGCCGTTTGGTCGGAGCACGCTACAACATTCGGAGCCGTCGCCGGAAGCTGCATGGCGAAAGGAGCACAATCTACACCTGAGGGGCAGGTGGAGTTGCTGGAAGTCAGCATCGCTTCGTTGTACGGGCTTTGCGACGGCAGCAAGGGTACGGTGAGTGTGTCGCCGTTTGCTGAAATTTGCTGTAAAGCGTCTGCCTGCACCGCGACCGCGACGCCCGTGAGCGATGGACCGGAATTCTGTGCGGTGATCAGTCCCTGGATTGTTCCCTGCTGCGATCCGGGCACCAGCGGAATCTGTCCCGCCAATTGCCCCGACTGGATCCCTGTCTCGACGCCTGCCGAATACGCTACGTTCGCCCCATCCACACCGACCGCAACCAGATCATACGTCCCCTCGGGAACGGGGCATAAGACGAAGGTGCCATTGCTGCTCGCCGCTGTCCGCATCAGGATGCGATCGACACCCGAAACGTCTTTCTGTTCCAGTGCAATCACAACATTGCCGCCCGACAGCGATTTCCCGGTCACGGAGCTGACCACTGTTCCACTAATCGTGCTGCCGGTCGATGGAATCAGCCCGGCATGCATCGTCGGATTGAATTCATAGGTGCCATCCGCATTGGCCAATATAGAGGAGCACACGTCGAGATTCACGTCGATATAAGGCTGGTCCCCCTGGTTGATGGCGATACCTCCGTTCACAAGATGGCTTGTAGGGATCTCGATGCCCTGGCTGGCTGCGGTTGGAAGAATCAGATCGTGCAAACTGTTATCACTGCGCACGAGGCAGTTGGAATAGGAAGCCCCGCAAGCATTGTTTGCCACGCTAGATGCACGGGCGTCCGGAGCTAGGAAGATTCTTACCTGCTGATAGTTCCCGGCGGCGATTTGCTGACCGACGCCCAACGAAGCCAGAAAACAGTTTTTGCTGGCTTTCCCCATCAAATCAATTTGCTGAGGTGCGGAGGAAAGTCCTGGCGTAAGGTCAACAAAACTGGGGTCGTTGGCCGCAGCATCTGGATTCGTGCTCGCCTGAATGTCGGCTATGGTGATATAGACATGTGTCAACGGGCCGTTTGGCGCCTTGCACGCCGCTGGATCGCTGATTACAACCGATACGGTAGCCGTGGCGCTTGTTGGCTGTATTGGAGTCACCGGGCCTGTTGGGGTAACCGGAGGAGTAACCGTCGTAGTAATCGGAGTGGTACCCGGGTTTCCAGTCGTACCGAGGGTTGCGCCCGCGTTAAAAGGGGCACCTCCCTTGCATCCAAACGAAAATAAGCAGAGCATTAGTACCGCACACGCGGGGGAGGGCGATGAGCGCATTGAATCTCCAATAAAACTGTAAAACTTACATATTGAGGTAGTTGTAGCCGTGTGATTGCACGCACAGTGCCAATAGCCTGTGGGAAACCCGGCGTTAACCGTTTCAAATCTCCGTGTATTTCCTAAACCACTCGCAATACAGGAAAAATATTCGATGGTAGGTTACTTATTTGTTACCAGATTTGATATATTTTCCCATTTTGGGAATCGAAAACGCTCTTGTACGTTACGATTGAGCGTATTTTTTACATGGCGATCAGGCTCGCCATACCAAAATCATCTGTCCGTGAGCGCAAACGTCAGGGAACCTCTTACCGGAGTCGGAGACACGGTCGAAGAGGGTTGGGCTGCAACGCACCTGGGAGACTTCTCCATAGCGACACACAAGCCGTTAGAATACGAAGTGATGGTTCGCTTACCGTATCGATTCTCCCTGGCTCTGCCAATCCTGCTACTTAGCCTCACCGCCTACTCGCAATCCTCTGCTGTCCCATCCCAAACCGACAGCGCAGGCCAGAATCGGCAACAACAAACCCAACCGGCAGATTCTGCGCCATCGCAAGCCGATTCCGGCCAGTCCCAGGCCCTTCCCGATGACCCCGGAACAACCGCTCATGTTCAGGCGCCAGCAGTTCCAGATGGGCCAACTGCCGTCTTCGATACGTCCATGGGAAGGATGACGTGTGGACTGTTTTCCAAAGAAGCACCGGCAACCGTGGCAAATTTTATCGGTCTTGCAACCGGTACAAAAACCTATACAGATCCTGTGAGTCACCAGAAGACACAAGGAAAGCCGTTCTACAACGGCACCACATTTCATCGCGTGATACCGCACTTCATGATTCAGGGTGGCGATCCAACCGGCACCGGCGGCGGCGATCCGGGCTACTTCGTCGATGACGAGCTCGTGCCGAATTTGAACTTCGACGTAGCGGGCCGTCTGGCCATGGCCAATGAAGGCCCAAATACGAACGGGTCACAGTTCTTTATCACTGTTGTGCCGCAGCCTCATCTCGACCAGCACTACACCATTTTTGGACAATGCGATCCTTCAAGCGTCCTGGTTGCCGCATCCATCACCCAGGTGCCAAGAGATCCTCAGGACAAACCCCTGGAGCCCGTGTATCTCAACAAAGTGACGATTGTGCAACCAGGGCAGCCGATACCACCGCCACCTCCGCCCGCGGCCCCGCCAGCCAGGGTGCCGACAGCAACACCCCCATCCACGCAGCCCTAGTGCCAACGGAATCAGGTCGGCGCGGACGGATGGCCACCAATGTTTTGGTTACTCGCAAGTTTTGGAACTTGCAAGTTTTCATCGATGCAGCACCCGCAAAAAGATTTCAATTCAATCTTAGAGGAGTTCACCAGCTATGAGTCAGACACCCGGAACCTACGCAGTTTTTAATACCTCAGAAGGCAAAATCGTCTGCCGCCTCCATGAAACGGATGCGCCCAAAACAGTGACGAACTTTATCGAGCTCGCCGAAGGCAACCGAGAGTGGACGCACCCGCTGAATAACAATAAGTCGAAGGAAAAATTGTTCAACGGCACAGTTTTTCATCGTGTCATCCCGCAATTCATGATCCAGGGCGGCGATCCAGCCGGTACCGGCTTCGGTGGCCCTGGGTACAAGTTTGAAGATGAAACGAAAGGTTCACCGCACAGCTTCAACAAGCCGGGCAAGCTCGCCATGGCAAACTCCGGGCCCAACACCAATGGCTCTCAATTTTTCATTACTGTCGCTGCGACTCCATGGCTGACTGGCAATCACACCATTTTTGGTGAAGTGGTCGAGGGACAGGACATCGTGGACAAGATCTCAGGACTCGATCGCGATCGTTCCGATAAGCCCCGTACCCCGGTCATCCTGGAATCGGTTGACATCCAGAGAATTGCGTAACGAGACCTGTCCGTTTCATTTGTTTTGATCGTGAGATTCTGGCGTGCGTTGCAACCCGCGCGACAGATGGCCCAACAAGCAAATTCATTCACACGGGAAATCATTGCCCTGATAAACCGCAAATCCCAAAAGAAAAAGCCCGCAGAGAGCGGGCTTTTTTCGCGCAACGAATACTTCCTAGACTCCAATCACACTGCAGAGTTCCTTTACAGCGTTCGCGCTTTTCTGCAGTCCAGCCTGCTCTTCCGGAGTCAGCTTGATCTGGATGATCTCTTCCAGGCCGCGCGCCCCCAACTTGCACGGCACACCCACGAACAAACCGTGAATGCCATACTCGCCCTCGAGATACGCGGCACATGGCAGAATCTTCTTCTTATCTTTTAAAATCGCTTCGACCATTTCAGTCGCGGCGGCGGAAGGCGCGTAGAAGGCGCTTCCGGTCTTGAGATACTTCACAATCTCGGCTCCGCCGGCGCGGGTACGCTGAATGAGCCGTTCAATGGTGGCCGCATCCATCAACTCCGTAATTGGGATACCGGCTACGGTCGAGTATCGCGCCAAAGGCACCATAGTGTCGCCATGCCCGCCCAGGACGAATGCGGTGACATTTTCAACGCTCACCTTCAACTCTTCCGCGATAAACGTGCGGAAGCGGGCTGAGTCCAGTACACCGGCCATTCCGATGACACGTTCCCGATTGAATTTGGAGAGCTTGAATGCAGCCTGCGCCATGGCGTCAAGCGGATTGGAAATGATAATCAGAAAGCAGTCTGGCGAAGCAGCCACCACCTTGTTGACCACATCCGTCATGATCTTGAAGTTGGTGTTCAACAAATCATCGCGGCTCATGCCAGGTTTGCGGGGGATCCCCGCCGTGATGACGACAACGTCGGAATTTGCGGTCGCGGCATAATCGTTCGAGCCGACGACATGGACATCCCGTTTTTCAATCGGCATCGCCTCCATCAAATCGAGCGCCTTGCCCTGTGGCACACCTTCTACAACATCGACAAGCACGATGTCCGCCAACTCCTTGGCTGCAATCCAATGCGCAGTGGTGGCTCCCACATTGCCCGCACCCACAATCGAGACTTTCTTTCGCATATCGCTCCTTTACAAATTTTTCTAGGCACCCGAAATCGCACAATCGCCTTAGCGCGTAACGGGATCCCCTTCCATATTTTCAATGATGCGAGTGGCGAACTCGCTGGTGCCGACTTTTGTCGCGCCCTGCATCTGCCGATCAAAATCATATGTAACAAATTTCTGTTGGATGGTCCGCTCCAGGGAGTTTTCAATCAGCCGGGCTGCTTCGCTCCAGCCGAGAAAGTCAAACAACATCACACCAGACAGCATGACCGACCCTGGATTGATCACATCCTTGTCAGCATATTTTGGGGCCGTTCCGTGGGTCGCCTCAAAAACGGCATATCCATCGCCAACATTCGCGCCGGGCGCAATACCCAACCCGCCCACCTGCGCGGCGCAAGCATCCGAGATATAGTCGCCATTCAGGTTCGGCGTGGCCAGAACGCTGTATTCATCGGGGCGAACGATTACCTGCTGAAAAATTGAATCGGCGATGCGATCGTTGATGAGCAGCTTCTGCTTCCATTTTCCTTTTCCATGACTGTCTCCAATGCTTTGGAGGACGTGTTGCACTTCGGCACGGATCCCATCGCGGAACTTTTGCGGTGCATACTCCAATCCAGGCTCAATTAATGCCGCATTTTCTTCCACGGACAGACCGGGCTTCGTCTCGAGGTTTCCAAGAATCCAGCTTTCGCGCTCTGTCACGACAGCATCGCGGAATTCAGCGACCGCAACTTCATACCCCCACTCCCGGAATGCACCTTCGGTGAACTTCTGGATGTTTCCTTTGTGCATCAGCGTGACGGACTTGCGCCCGTGCTTCAGGGCAAACTCAATGGCGGCACGAACCAGCCGCTTGGTCCCGGTAATGGAAATCGGCTTGATGCCAATACCGGAATCTTCCCGAATCTTCTTCTTGGTACCGGCCAGCATTTCGTAATTCAGGAAATCCAGGACTTTTTTTGCCTCCGCGGGTCCCTGCTTGAATTCGATGCCGGCATACACATCTTCCGTGTTCTCCCGGAAGATCACGATGTTCAGCTTCTCCGGATGCTTCACCGGGCTGGGCACGCCCTGGTAATACCGCACGGGACGAATGCAGGAATATAGGTCCAACATTTGCCTCAGCGTCACGTTCAAGGAGCGGATTCCTCCGCCCACCGGCGTTGTCAACGGGCCTTTAATGGAAACACGCAGGTCGCGCGCAGCCTGCACCGTGTCGTCCGGCAACCAGTTCTGGAAGCGGGAGAAAGCCTTCTCGCCAGCGAAAATTTCAAACCATTTCACCGCGCGCTTTCCGCCGTAGGCTTTCTCGACGGCGGCATCAAACACGCGTTGGGATGCGCGCCAGATATCGCGGCCAATGCCGTCGCCTTCAATGTAGGGAATGATGGGATTGTCGGGTACCTGATACGTTCCGTCGGAGTATTGAATGGGCGCTCCGTCTTTCGGAAGCGCACTGCCGTTATAGCTTTCCTGCATCGACCACGATCTCCAATGCGAATAGTTATTCCTTTACAGGCTACCATTCCGTTTCCGCCATCGGCAAAAACACTTGTTAAACCCGATGCTGTATTGCACGGATACTGCAGCGAGTAGAAGCGGACCGTAAAGATTCGTTGCAGATTTTATCTCTTGTCGATTTCATATTGGACATGGCTCAGCTACCATAGGGGAGACAACTCAACCTGAGATCGCACGTTGAAAGAGAGACCGCAGATTCGAAGTTGATACGCGAAGACCCCAGAATGTGAGAACATACGTGACAACCCGACCGCTTTTTCATGCTGCATCCAGATTGTTTTTTCTCCGGAACGGTTTGCTGATTGTGTTCCTGTTTGTCGCATGGATGCTGCCATGCAGCGCGCAACTTGGCGGCTCCAATCAGTCTTCCATGGGCAATGTGCAAAGAGGTCTTCCAAAATATCTAAAACATGCCGGCATCTCGCAAAATCTGAACAACCAGCTACCTATGTCCGCAAAATTCCTGGATTCTACCGGCAAGACCGTTTTGCTTGGCAAATATTTTCACGATCGGCCGGTCGTATTGGCCCAGGTTTACTTCAGTTGTGGCATGTTGTGCCCCCAGGTCATGCATGGCGCGGCCGAGTCCTTGAAGAAGACTGGATTTAAACCCGGGAAAGATTACGATGTGGTCGTTGCCAGCTTCGATCCGAAGGACACACCCCAGCAGTCGGTCAAGGAAAAACAGCTCTTTCTTAGTTGGCTGGGCGATCCCGGAGCCGCGCCCGACGTTCACTTTCTCACCGGGCAACAACCCGCCATCGATGCGTTGACGAACGCCACAGGATTCCACTACGTGCCCGTACCGGGTCCGGATGGCAAGATGGACCAATTCG
>JBDTBI010000109.1:0-3139 GCA_039924215.1 Acidobacteriaceae bacterium | reverse complement strand
GGCGGGGCAATCCCCACAGTCAATGGATTGAATTTATTCGTCTGGACGGTAGAAGGTGATCCGAATCCGGTGCGCGGCGCGGCTTCCTTGTCCGCACATCCTGATCGTCGAGCGTTTTGAGGAAAGCGATCACGTCGTCGATTTGCCGTTCATTCCAAACCGGCTCCTCGCCGAGCTTGCGATTGAGAGGCGCGTCCGTCGTGTCCACGTTTTTGCGGTACTGCGGAGGCAAGTCGTCGAACTTCTCCACTTTGCCGTCCGGGCCCACCGGATACCACTTGCCAGGATTGGTATCGCGCTCCACATAAAAAAGCAGAGTCTCTCGCAGGGAATGAAAGCGTCCGTTGTGAAAGAAAACATGGCGCGTGGCGGTATTGCGCAGCGTAGGCGTGCGGAAGAGCCCGCAATTTGCCGGGTCCTTCCTGGCTGCATCCTTCCGGAACGGGCCACAGAGTCCCAGGTCGAAGTAGTGTGAGTTTGCGTTCCACGGAATCTCCCGGTTGCGTGGCACGCCGACGGCTTCAAACTGAAAGTCGGTAAACAGAGGATGCGCGCCGTTTGCGCCCACCTCATCCAGATGGCAGGAGGCGCAGTTGCCGCCGTTGGGGTCGTCAAATAGAGCTTTGCCGTGCAATTCCTGCGGCGTCAGCTTTGCTTTGCCATCGAGCCATCGATCAAATTCGCTGGTGTAGGGATGAAAGCTCTTGTCCTGTAACTCGAATTGCTGAATGGCCAGCGTGGCCTTTTCGACGGCCAGCGTCGGATGATTGAAGATGTCCTGTCCGAAGACCGCGCGGAATTCGCCGGCATAGCTGGCATGACTCAGCTTGCGGGCCAGCTCGTCCACGCTGCGATTGTCCATCTCCACAGGCGAGAATAAAGGAAACATCGCCTGCGCGTGCAGAGAGTTGTAGCGCCCATCCCAGGTGTATCCGCCCGCAGGCACTTCGCTGGCCTCCGTGAGGCGTTCGATTGGATTCGTGGCCTGCACGTGAGTCCAGATTGGAACATGATTAAGGATATAGCGAAGCGAGAGTACCGCACGGAAATCGGGACTCTTCATGTTTGGCCCGCCATACTGAACGGCCAATCCGTTGGGAGGGCCATACCCATAGCGCGGATCATGGCAGGTGGAGCAGGCCATCTTGCCCGAAGCCGAGAGCGATGGGTCAAGGAATATCTTCTTGCCCATAGCGGCCGCTGGTCTCAGTGAGGAATTCTTTGAAACAGATGCGGTCACACCCACGCCCCTGCTGCAAACCACGCACAAGGCTCCAGTAAGGAGGAAAATTCCAGCGAGAAGAAATTTGCGCGTCGTCGTCATCGGCTGCCGGCAAGGCTGCGAAACGTCTGCAGGTTTCTGCGAATCATGGCTCTATTGCCTGCCGCACCCTTATGGCGCGGATGCGCCCGGCTGTCGGACGAACTTTTGCGAAGAGTCGGATTTGCCGTAATTGGGAAAGATGTCCGGACCGAAGGCGACCAGTCCCTTCTGGCCGGCATAGCCCAGGTACGGATGAATGCCGAAGATTTCCTCGAGCGATTTGAGCAGGGAGTAATGGTTGTATGGCACATTCGAGACGGTGCCGGGACGAATGTATTTTGAAAGCAGCAGCGCACCAGGCCTGTCCCCGCCAAAGCTGAGCGTTCTAACTGTGATCTGGCGACCATGCGACATTTTCGAAACAACGACAGGATACTTTCTGCCAAGGTTCGGGCCTTCCTGCTGATGGCAGCAACTCGCTCCATAGACGGTGACCACAGTGCCGGTCTTCGACCGCTGTATTTCCCCACTCCCTCCTTCATCGAAGGTGATGACGATCAGGCCGTCCTTCTTATACGCGGGCGAGTTCATAATGAGTGGAACCCACTTCTTAAGAAAGACATTGACGGACTTCAGTCCGCCGGGTCGCTCATTGGCGCAGGGTGAATCGTGGCCGTCGTTGCACAGGTTTGGCGTGATGAAGCTGAAGTTGGGCGTAGTCGCGATCGAGCGTAGATCGCTCTTCAGCTCGCGGAGATTCACCACGTTCTGTTTGCACACCGGCAGATCGATGACCGAGTGAAAGTACATGAATGGATCGTGCCGCGTCGCGTACATGTCTCCAGGCGGAACGGCTACGCTCGGCGCTTCTGCTTCCTGAGTCAGGTCTAGGGCGTTCAGCGCCGGGTGGCCGCAGGTGGAAGACTCACGCGCCGGGTCGTTCCCCATGTCCTCCATGTAGCCCTTCCACGTCAGACCCGCTGCCATCAATTGATTGGCGAATGTTTTCACCGATGCCGGGTACACGCATCCCTGCCCAACCGCCTGGCCGTCGGGAGCCGTGCCGGTCTGGTGAAAGTCGGCATAAATATGGCAGTCGCTCGAAGTCTGTGGGTTATTTGCCTGCCCGCTCATCAGCGCGATGTAGTTATCCAGGCTGTTGTGTCCGGTTCCGTAATACCGCGTCAGCAGAGCGCCCTTGGCCCGCAAAGTCCGCGCAAGGTACGGTGCCTCCGAGTGGGGACCAAACGTCTCGGAATAATTCTTATTTTCAAGAGCGATCACAAAAACATGCCGGATGGGCGGCAGTGCAAGCGCAGCAGTTTTGCCAGCGGAAGCAAAGGCCTCTGCGCCAACAGCCGCGAAGAACAGTGATGTACAAAAGACGCGAAACAGGTGAGCCAACAATCGTTTTGTCTTCAAAGACATTTCCTCTACGGGCCAGTGAAGCAAGTACAGTGCGCCGCCGCCCCAATGGCCTGATCTTACTCCGCCCTTGACAGCACACTCACCGAAAACTCATACCGCGCCCAACCGCTCATTTATCCCATTCTGGAAGAACAGTGGGCAGCGGTGAAAAGGAAAACACGGGAGAACCGCTGAAACAAGGCCTCAAAATAGCACAAGATTGATTCTTGTTTTCATACGTATCCTCTGCTGTTTTCTGCCGTGCCGATATTGTAGCGATTTGGAAGACGCCTACTCGTTCGCCTGCCTCAAGCCGTCCTCCGACGGTACACCCTGGGACTTGTAGATGGTCGAAGCCGATCGTGGAATTAATTCGCACTACTTTGATTCCTGGGCCAGAATCACCAGTCCCAGAAGGACGATGGCTTCATCTTGCGAACGCCAAACACAGAAGAAGCCGCGACGATT
>JBDTBI010000108.1:0-3475 GCA_039924215.1 Acidobacteriaceae bacterium | reverse complement strand
TGAACAGGCTAAGACGAATACCGCTTCGCAGTCAGCCCCAACAACATGCACGTGCACCGGTCGGTGGTCATTGGAATAAATGACAACCCGAAGGCTGCCAATCCTGAGGACTGTGGGCACGGTATCCAGTATAGCAACAAATCGAAGCGCTTGGGTTATTTCGCTGGTGCCTATTATCTATTCAGTGTTAGATCGAAACCCGATAACTGGATTTCCATCGCCGTGTAGACTGGGTTACGATTCTCGTTGACGACACTTCGTACTTTGGAAATCTTCGGAGAGCACCATCCAGATGATGCCAAAATTTATTCTTACCCTTTTCATACTGGTTTCCATGGGCGCATACGGACAGGCCCGTACTTGGCAGCCAGACCTTACCCGCCAGCAGACCTATACGCTGCTTCGCTCCTCCAGCGCGGATCCGACGGGAAGAAATGCGGATTACCGCACAGTTGCTCCCGGTGCGACGTACACCGTTCTCGATACCGACGGGCCGGGCATGGTTTCGCACATCTGGTTCACCATTTCCGATAGGGAACCGGACAACCTGAAACGGATTGTTTTGCGCGTTTACTGGGATAACGAAACCTCTCCTAGTGTCGAAGCTCCCATTGGAGATTTTTTTGGCCTTGGCCTCGGCGAGTACCATCCGTGGCATTCGGAAATGCTATCCGTCGGCAGCGTAAAGGCCCTGAACTGCTTTTTTCCCATGCCCTTTGCGAAGCACGCTCGTATCACGGTGACGAATGAAGGCAAGCAGCCCATCAACTCCCTTTACTACAACATCGATTACCGCAAGTACTCGCATCCGCTCGCGCAGGATACGTTGTATTTCCACGCGGAGTATCGCCAGGCGCAGCCCAATCACGGTTGGACGAATGACTGGACCAGCAACGGGAGTTCGACGGTAAACGGAAAAGCCAATCTGGATGGCGACGGCAATTATGTCTGGATGGACGCTGTCGGCCACGGACAATATGTGGGCGTTACCATGTCCGTCCTGCAAAATCAGGATGGCTGGTGGGGCGAAGGGGATGACATGTTTTTTGTCGATGGAGCGAAGCTGCCAACCATCAACGGCACTGGCTCAGAGGATTATTTTCTAGGGGCATGGGATTTTGGGGGCCAGCCATTTTCCTATCCGCTATACGGCGCGCCGGTAGTCGGCGAGGAACTGGCCGGCGGCCGCTCCAGTGTCTATCGCTTTCATCTCGACTCGCCGATTCCGTTCCACAAATCTTTCAAAGCCACCATTGAACATGGCCATGCCAACGCCCGCTCCGACAATTTTTACTCTGTCGCGTACTGGTATCAGGCCGAACCGCATGCTCCGTTTCCGCCGTTGCCCCCGGTGGAAGACCGCATTCCCCGATTGCAGTCTGTTGGCGGCCCGGGAAGTGCTGTCGCGCCAGCGCCACAGCAATAGGCCACCTAGAATCTGACCCTGGCTGCCAGCTGAATTTCCCGTGGCGTATAGCTGGAAGTGCTGTTGGCGTTCGTGTTTACGCCATAGGTTGGATTGAACTCCAAATAGGGATGTGCTGCCGTCGAGTCCGACGGACAGCCCTGTGTTAGCGGCGTTGAACATGCGTTGTAGCCAAGTGTATCGATGCTGGTTACATTTTGCGCGTTGGTCAGGTTATAGGCTTCTACCATCAATTCCAGGTAGGCGTAGCTGCGCAGTGGAATGCGCCGTGTGACTCGCAGGCTGGTTGTCTGCGTGGAAGGGAAGCGGTAGCTGTTCCGTTGCCGAATGTTCAGGCGGGACGGCCCACCTTCTCCGTTGACGCCGTAAAATGCGCCGCCTGGCGCGCTGCCCCCGATCCCCAGCGTGTAGGGCAGGCCTGTTTGCCACGCGACGATGGGAGCCATGCCGTAATCATTCAGCAAAATTCCGCGCCAGCCATGCTTGTGCCAGGTGGTCCACAGGCTCGCATGCACCGTCAGCCGTTGGCGCACATCGGTATTGGAATTGCCGTACTCCAGCGCCATGTTGTTCGGCTCCAGGATGTTGCTCGGCGACTTATAGAGATATTCATTCTGGTTGTAGTCCAGCGCGTGGGCCCAGGTATAGTTCATTCCAAAGCTGATCCCATTCGAGGCACGATGTTTGATCGCCAGCACACCCGCGTTGTAGTTGGAGTTCACATTGCTGACCAGCTCTGTGATGTTTCCATACAGATGGTTTGGCCGCACGGAGGTGTAGAGCGGCGTTGTGTACATCGCGTCTTGTAAGAGCGGACTTTTCTTTCCCAGCGGTGGTCCGGGGATATCGATGGTGTAGGTCAACCGGCCGACCGTCGCGTTATCGATATTCGTATCAATGTGGTTAGGCAGTTCGCGTCCCTGGCTGGTCATGTAGGTCAGCGAGACGATCGTATTCCAGCCAACATTCTGTTCCAGCGTCACTTCTCCCTGCATGGTTTCGGGGGCCTGATACTTTTTGGCGAAGTAGTAGGCGCTGGGCAACGCACCTCGTGCAGCGCCAATGGGCGCACTAAAGAAAATACCGGGAAACTGCGGTGCGCCAAATTCCGTGGAGGAAGAATATCGATACATCCGCTGCGATTCCGGCGACCCGGAAGAAGTTAGAGCGGAATGCAGCCTACCATTCGAGATGCGGCCATAAAACATTCCGTATCCGGCTCGCAGCAGCGTGCGTCCATTGCCGAAAATGTCCCACGCCAGCCCGGCTCGTGGAGCAACGTTGTTGCGATCATTGGGATAGTTTGCCGTTTGCGGCAATTGCGGATTGATGAGAAAAGGCCGCGGTACGCGCTCATATTCGTAACGCGCGCCGGCGTTCAGCGTCAGACGCGGAGCCACCCGCCATTCGTCCTCGACAAATCCGGCAAAGTCATTGGTGGTGATATAAAAGCCGGCTGGACCAAAACTCTGCGAAAAGCCGGAATAGGCGTTGACAAAATACGCATGCGGCGGGCCCAGGCCCTCTACGGCATGGTAATAATCCGCCAGGAAGCTTCCAAAGGAAGTGTAGCGATACTCTCCCGCGCCGCCATACAAGTTTTCGAGCAGGTCTGCATTCCGGTCCCAATTCGCTCCTGCCTTGAGAACGTGGTTTCCCAGCACCCAGGAGACGGTGTCGGAAGCCTCCGCACGATGTTCATCCGGATATTCCGGGCGCGGTAGTCTGGCTGGATTCCCCAATACCATGCCTTCCCCGGATGAGCCGCCTTCAATACTGATTTCCGGCACCAGCCCAAACTGATTCCGCGCCAGCGGCAGTTCCGCACCTGCTGGAGTCGGACTGGTTTGCTGCTGCAGTTCGTGTCCCAGTTGTGCGCGCAGTTCATTGGCCAGGTTTTCTGTCAGAAAAACAGTGACATCGGCAATGCCCCAGTCCACGCTGGAAGTATCATTTCCAAGACTGTTGACGCCGTATTGGGTAGAGCTGTGTGTTTCCACCCCATTGGGCGAATTCCAGCGCCTGCGGTGATAGGAAATTGTCGCGTGG
>JBDTBI010000107.1:0-9038 GCA_039924215.1 Acidobacteriaceae bacterium | reverse complement strand
GCCAGCCAGTAGCTTGCTGCGGTGGGACGCCACGAGAATCTGATAGGCGGCCTGCTGGACATTGCGGTGCGGCGATTCCAGGCGCCAGCTGAGCCGGGGATGGACAATATCGATTCCGAGAGGATTTTCCGCGTATTCACATCGCAGATTGGATATCTGCAATGGCGCGGCTTCGTGACGGCGTGTTGCCGCTCGCAATTGCTGCTCGGCAACCACAGCGGCTGCCGCCTCCAGAAACTCCCGACGCGTCACCTTTGGAACGTGGCTCATGCGTGGATCGACCCACTTTTGAATTTCAACTCAGGTTAACGGGTTGTGCCAACCACCGTCCGCGGCGATGATGGCATCGGATTCTTTCGGCCCCCAACTTCCGCGCCGGTAAGGGATCACCGGGTGATGTGAACTGAGGACTGGATCGACAACCGCCCAGGCAGCCTCGACCGAATCTTCGCGGGTAAAGAGGGATGTGTCCCCAAGCATGGCATCGCCCAGCAGCCGCTCATAGGGCAATTCCGCTCCCGGCTGTTCTTCAGAGAGAAAGAGTTCCCGCTGCTCCCCCGTAAATTGCTTTCCGGCGAGCTTAACCCGGGCAGCAAGAGCAATCGCGGAGTCGGGGGAAAGCCGGAAGCGCAGGTAATTGGCCATTTCGTTGGGACTCGCTGCATCGTCGAAAATAACTTGCGGCGGCGGCTTTAATTCGACCAAAATCTCCGTCACCTTTTCGGGCAGATACTTGCCCGAACGCAAATACCACGGCACACCTTCCCAACGCCATGAGTCGATGAAAAGCCGCAAGGCGCAGAAGGTCTCAACGTCAGAGTTCTTTGCGACACCGGGTTCTTTCCGATAGCCGGCATATTGGCCGCGTACCAGATCTTTGGGCTGCAGCGGACGCATGGCCTTAAAGATTTTGGCTTTTTCGGTATGCACATCTTCAAAGCCCTTACCGGCGGGTGGCTCCATGGCTAACAGCGAGACAAGCTGGAAAATATGGTTTTCGACCACATCGCGCAGGCAACCTGCGGTCTCGTAAAATGCGCCACGATCCTGTACTCCGAAATTTTCAGCCAGAGTGATCTCTACGCTGGCCACGTAATTGCGGTTCCAGATCGGCTCCAGAAAAGTATTGGCGAAGCGGAAATAGAGGATATTCATGATCGCCTCTTTTCCGAGATAGTGATCGATGCGGAAGATTGAATTTTCGGGGAATACGGAGTGTGCGACGCGGTTGAGTTCCTTGGCAGAGGCCAGGTCGCGTCCGAATGGTTTTTCAACAATGACACGCGCATTTTTGGAGAGATTCGCAGCCCCAAGCCCCTGAATCACGGTCTCAAAAAGCACGGGCGGAATGGCGAGGTAGTGTGCCGGGCGATGGGCGCTGCCCAGTGCTTTCTTGATGGCGGCAAACGTGGCCGGGTCATTGTAATCACCGCTCACATACTGGAACAGAGAGAGAAGCTTCGTCAGCGCTCGTTTGTTGTCAATGCCCCCGGAATGCCGAATGCTGTCCGTAATACGCCGGTGCAGACGCGCACTATCCCACTTGGGGAAGGCGACGCCGATGACCGGCACGTTGAGGGCACCCCGTTTCACCATTGCGTACAGCGCTGGGAAGATCATTTTGTGGGCAAGATCGCCAGTTACACCAAAAAGCACCAACGCGTCGGAACGGGATTCGGCCATTAGGCAGTCCTTTCAGGTTTCGTTCTTAAGGTACATAGCTTCATTGCGGCGTGGATTCGCTTCCGTGTTGCTTCCTGCAAGACTTCAAGACTTAAGGATAGCCGCTTCAGCGAACCGCAGCTCTTGCAGACGAATCCATCGCGTGCTGGCTGCCATCCAGATAGATATGAAATTCTTTGTCGATGACGCCGAGGCTTCTGGCCAGGGCGAGTTTTGCCACGTTGTATTGATATTGGCTATTCACCAGTTGCGCCTCAGCCGATGCCAGCGTTGATTGCGCTTCGACCACTGGAAGATTATCGTCAATGCCATTGCGAAAGCGGTCCCTCGCATCGCCCAGCGAGGCACGGCTCAAGGCAACGTTGCTGCGGGCGACAGCTACCAACTGCTTTGCGGTCGTCACATCGAGCATACTGTCCCGGATCTGCGCCTCAATCTCATGTCTGTAACTGGCGAGTTGCGCCATCGCATTGTCGGTAGCCGCATCGGCAACGTCGCGATCGCCGCGCAACCTGGCCTCATGGAACAAGGGAATAGTCAGCGTTCCTTGAGTCAGAAAGGTCCCGTGGTAGACGCCTCCCACCGTTCCAGTGACGCCGTAGTTGCCATTGAAGCTGAGTGTAGGCAACCGTTCGAAGCGGGCAGCACGGCTCTGATACTGGGTGGCGCGCAGCTGCGCCTGGAGAAGAAGATATTCCTGTCGATTGGCATAGGCGATCGGCAGCGCCTGGTCGAGCGGTATCACCTGCAGGTCTGCGTAAGGGGTCTTATTCGTCAACCGAATGGCCTGGTCGGCAGGCAGACCGATTTGCCGCTTCAGCGCGATCTGGGTCTTCTCGAGCGCATTTTGTTGCGCGATGACAACCTGTTCCTGCTGCTGATACTGGACGCGCGCGCGCAACTCATCCAGCCTGGCCGTGACACCGGCCTGATGCTTCAGCGTCGCCTGCCGCAGAAATTCCTTATTGGTGGAGAGTAGCCCCTGAGCGTTCGTCAGGTTTGCAGCCGCTGCCAGGGCCTGCAGATACGAGTCCGCCACCACCTGAATTACGTTTCCACGTGCGGACTGGTAGCTGTAATCTATGGTGCGAATCCCTTCTTCGGCGGCGCGGTATAACTCCAGCGAGTGAAGGTCGAAGAGTGTTTGCTTGAAATTGGCCTGGGCCTGAACCTCATTGACTGTGACCACGGTTGGAATGTTGTTCGCCGCGCCTGGAGGAATCAGCCCCGGGGGGAAGCTCTTGATGAGTTTGGAACTGAAGCCTTCCGCTGCCAGGTTGATCTGATTTCTGCTGCGCGACGCCTGCCAGGTGATGGTTGGCAGCAGAAAGTTGATTGCCTCAAGCCGGTCGCCGGAAGCCAGCCTCTGGTTCTGTTTCGCAAGTGTGGTTTGCAGGTTAAATTGCAGGCCGCGGCGGACGGCATCGTCCAGCGAGAGCGGGAGGACAGCCGCGACTGGCCGCTGGGAAGTGACACTCCCATACACGGTGTTCGCCGCCGGAGGTGAAATTGGCGCGAGAACTGCCGTGGCATTGTCGGTCTGCGCGATCGCAGCGGAAACCAGGATCAGAGTTGCCAACAACGCGCCCGGGATCGTTTGCAGTGGAAGGATCTTCATCGATATCTGGCTAATTAGATTCAGCCGAAACCCAGTAGTTGCCAAACTTGGACACATCCGAGGCAAAAATCTCAGCCGTGTTCCATGTATCCGGGGAGTCTCGGGCTATCTGTAGAGTATAGGGTTTGTCGTGTTAACCCTTCTCTGGAGGGTGTTTCAGGCGGTTGCCCACGGCGTTTTTCCCTCAGAAGCAGGATGCGTGGTGGTTCTTTCGGGTCAAAAAGTTTCTTCGGCGTGGAAAAGCCGCCTAGTTGCCCCGCCGATACCCGTGCCGTGGTTGCAGCCATAAATTGCTTGCACATGGACCTGTCCGCATGTTAACTACATAGTCACTAGAGTTACGGCCGGAAAGTTCGTCTGCAACGACGTGGTTCCCGGAGACAAGTTTCTCGGTTCAAAACCCATAGATACGAGGCCACCATGGAAGCACTCAATATTGGCACTACGATTCGCGGCGTTCGCCTGCAGAAGGGCATGTCGCAGGGAGACATCGAAAAGCGGACCGGTCTGCTCCGCTGCTATTTATCGCGCGTGGAGAACGGGCATACGGTGCCGTCGCTCGATACGTTGTACAAAATTGCCGGCGCGCTGGATATACCGATGGCGCATTTTTTCGCCGAAAATGCACTGAGCTATGAAATGCCGGCGCAACGATTCAGCGAAGATGAATTGCGCTTCCTAACGCAGATACGGCGCTATGCCGCCAATCTGAATGAAAGCGATCGCAGACTTCTGCTGGCCATGGTAAAGAAGTTTGCCGGGGCTGAAAAAAATTAATCGCAAGCCCGGTTCCTGTTTGGGGTACGAACTGAACCGGGCGAATCTCGCTCAGATAGGGGCCGGCAGTTCTAGGCCCTCCAGAAGCGAAAAATTCCATAGGCAAACAGAACCAGAATTCCAGCAACCGTGGAAAACACGATTCGCTGACGGCGGAAATACGGCTCCCGCCCAGTTCCGAGCAGGGGCGCCAATGGAACACCCATGGCCATGCCGGAGAGAAACCCTCCCAGGTGGGCCATGTTGTCGATCTTGATACCGCCAGAGTAGAGCAGTGTCGATCCGCCAATCACAAGGTTAATCACCGCGAAATAAATGACGCTGCGTCGTAGTCGGCGCAATTCCGCACGCGGAAACGGCAGGTGCGGAGAGTTCAGCAACAGGATTAGAACTCCGGCAATTCCGAAGACAGCTCCAGAGGCGCCCGCGCCTACGACGCCTGGACTCACGGCGGTGCTCAGCAGGTTTCCGGCTGCTCCTGTCAAAATATAAACCGCGAAGATGCCGACTGGCCCCAACAGCGGCTCTCCAAGCAGGCCGAGGTTCCAAAGGCACCACATATTTGTGCCGATGTGGATAATGCCGACGTGAACAAATGTGGCTGTCAGGACTCGCCACCACTGCCCATAGAGGATTTCATTGACTCCTCGGTTCGCACCCCAATGGAGAATCTGCTCGGCAGTTGGGTCCCACCAGGAAACTCCGCTCAGCACCATGGCAAGGTAGACCGCACAACTGATGCCGACCAGAATATAAGTGGCCGGAGCGTAGGCCCAGCCGGTCAGAATCCGTGAGCGAGTCTGCGACGGCGGCGGTTCCTGTGTGTAGTATCCGGACTGCAGATCATAGTCGGAGCGTTGGCTCGGATCGATGTTGTTCGGATGCTGCATGCCCTGGGATGCTGGGGGTAGAATCTCCCCTTCTCGACCGGTCCTGTTATTTCGTCTGTCGTCCCTGTTCTGTCTGTCGTCCCTGTTGATCAGATCGAACTCCGTCCTGTATCTTGCGTTCTCTGTCACTACAGGCTACTGAGCGTAACGGCAGAATACAAATAGGAACTGTGCACTCGATGTGAAGCTGAAACTTGCACCTTGTTCGTGTCACTCTTTCAGACCACTGTCTCGCATGCATTAAACTTAAGTTTCAGCCCATTCCAACCATGGAGGAGTAGCAGTCGCATGAAGCCGATTCAGCGTGCATTGATCAGCGTCACAGATAAATCGGGAATCGTCGAGTTTGCGCGGGTGCTGGCACAGCATGGCGTGGAACTGGTTTCAACGGGAGGAACGGCACGCACGCTTCGGGAAGCGGGCCTTTCGGTTTTGGACATCTCCGATCTGACCGGGTTCCCTGAGATGCTGGACGGCCGAGTGAAGACGCTGCACCCCAAGGTGCATGGCGGCATCCTCCATATCCGCTCGAATCCGCAACACCAGAAAGCGATCGCGGAGCATGGAATTCAACCCATCGACATGGTGGTCGTCAACCTCTATGCGTTTGCAGCGACGGTGCACAAGCCCGGGGTCCACTTTGCGGAGGTGATTGAGAACATCGATATTGGCGGGCCCTCCATGGTGCGCTCCGCAGCGAAAAATTTTGAAGATGTTGCGGTCGTCACCTCCCCTGCGGAGTACCAGAGCCTGACGGAAGAACTGCAAACGAATCAAGGCAAGCTAAGTCGAGCGACGCGCTGGAGGCTGGCGCGCGCCGCATTTGCACTGACCGCTGCCTATGACCGGGGAATTGCGGATGCGTTGGAGGCTTTGCCTGCACCTCCACCCGCCGCGGCTGACCCAGTGGCATTGCCGCAAGGCGACGCCCAGCCTTTCCCCACAACGCTGCGTCTGATTCATACCCAGGTTATGCCGCTGCGCTACGGAGAAAATCCGCATCAACGCGCTGCTCTGTATGCCGACGGCAGCGGAACCGGCATTGCCGGATTGCACGCCTTGCAGGGCAAGGAACTGAGCTACAACAATCTCGTCGATCTGGATGCCTGCTGGGAACTGGCGCAGGAGTTCAGTGAGCCGGCAGTCGCGATTATCAAGCACACCAATCCATGCGGCGCAGCCACAGCCAGCAATATTGCGGAGGCATTTCGAAAGGCGTTGGCTGCCGATCCTGTTTCCGCTTTTGGCTCGGTGATTGGCATCAATCGTGAAGTGGATGGCGAAGCCGCGACGGAGATTGTAAAGCTGTTTGTCGAGGCGATTGCCGCGCCTTCCTTCAATCCGGAAGCGCGGAAGATATTTGCCGCCAAAAAGAACTTGCGGCTGGTGGAAGTAACATCAGGCGAGAGTGGCCGCATCCTGAAACATATCTCGGGTGGCCTTTTATTGCAGGACGCCGACCGCGGCCATGTCGAAGCCGATGGGTTGAAGATTGCCACGCAACGCAAGCCGACACAGGATGAGATTGAGGCGTTGCTGTTTGCCTGGCGGATTGCAAAACACGTGAAGTCGAACGCCATTGTGTACGCCCGCAATGGCCAGACGTTGAGCGTCGGCGCGGGCCAGATGAGCCGCGTGGATGCAGCGAAGTTTGGCGCGATGAAAGCGATTTTGCCGCTGGCCGGGTGTGTGGCTGCGTCCGATGCCTTTTTCCCGTTCCCCGACGGCCTGGAAGTTGTGGTTGCGTCGGGAGCGACTGCGGTCATTCAACCGGGCGGATCAGTGCGAGACCCGGAAGTGATTGCGGCGGCGGACCGGCTGGGGATCGCTATGGCCTTTACCGGGATGAGGCATTTCCGCCACTAAGGCCTGCTGGAACCGATCCGTATCCACTTCCATCCCTCTAATTTTCGGACGCGAAGCGAGGCAAATTCGAGTGGCCTCGGGGCGTACAATTTAGCCAAAGGGGCCAAACGGCCCACTTTCGTGCAGAGTCGCCGCGGCACAGGGTGTGAGGTAGTGCTTCAAATGACGAAGGTTCGTGTCGCCGATGGGAAACATCTTTCTCTGTGGAGATGGCAGACAGTAATTTCGCTCGGAGCAGTTGTCGCGTTTTCCGCAACAGCCGTTGGTCAAAGCAATTCCACACCTCGGACAACGCCTCCAAACCCATCGCCATCCATCAACGCGACCTTGCCGGTGGAATCGGGAGGTTCGAATTCGCCGGCTGCCTCGGACGGATCTGCGCAGCCGGAGGGGATGACAGGTGTGCGCGCCAAATCCTACTACCATTTCGCTCTTGGCTATCTCGATGAACAATCCGCGGAACAGTATGGTCGCCCGGAACAGGCGACACAGGCGATTGAGCAGTACAAGCTGGCGATTACGCACGATCCGGATTCCGTATTTCTGCAAAACAGCCTTGCCGATACCTATTTCAAGCTGGGACGCATCCGCGAGGCGATAGAAAGTGCACAAAGAGTGCTCAAGGACCATCCGGATGATTTACAGGCCCACAAGCTGCTGGGACGAGTCTATCTACGCTCGTTAGGGGAAGGGGACAAGGGTCAGGAGTCCGGCCCCATGTTGGATCTCGCCATTCAGCAATTCCAGAAGATCGTTCAACTGGAGCCAAACAAAGTTCAAAATCGACTCCTTCTTGGCCAGTTGTTCGCCCTGAAACATGACACAGCGAGCGCGAAGGCCCAATTTGAAGAAGCTCACCGCATCGACCCAGATTCAGAAGATGTAGTGCTGAACCTGGCCCGCCTCTATGCGGAACAAAACAACTTGCCGAAGGCGGTGAGCGCGCTGGAGAGTGTTCCCAAAGACGAGCGCACCTTCAAAATCAACCTGACTTTGGGAGCTTTGTACGATCAAACTCGCAACACGAAGCTGGCGATCGCGTCCTACCAGGACGCGCTGAATCTCGAGCCTGACAACCTGGACGCGCAACGCGGTCTGGCGGAAGACCTGGCCAGCACCGGCCAGGTGGATGCCGCGCTCAAACTCTTCCAGGGTATCGCCGCGCAGGATACACAAGACACACGCTCTTACCTGAGGATCGCGGAACTGCAGCGCGCAGCGGGTCATTGGAAGCAAGCGGAAGCCGCTCTGGATCACGCCAAGACGCTGAATCCGAACTCGGTCGAGGTGCTCTATAACGAGGCTTTGGTAGAGGATGCGCAGGGACATTTCGATCAGGCGGCTGAGATCCTGAAAACACTTGCCGATAGCACCCGGCATCCCCAGGAGCAGTACACATCCGATGAAGCAAGTAATCGCGCAATCTTTCTCGATCGGCTGGCCAGTGTCTACCGTGAGCAGGGAAAAACCGCGCCGGCCATCGCCGTCTATAAGGAAATGATTGCGCTGGGAGGGACCAATGCCGAGCGGGGGTATCAGGGGCAGGTGGATACGTACCGCGAAGCCAAGATGCTGCCGGAGGCGACAACAGCCGCGCAGCAAGCCGTTCAGGCGCTTCCGAAGAATATTGATTTGCAGCTCACCCTTGCCGGACAACTGGTCGATACCGGAAAAACAAAGGAAGGGATTCATCTCGCCAAAGCCCAGTTGAATGGTACGAAGCAGGACCGCGTCGTCTGGCTGACGCTGGCGCAGATTTTTACCCGGCTGCATAAGTGGAAGGATGCTTCGTCGGCCATCGATAATGCGCAGAAGCTCGGCAGTTCCAACCAGGACATGAGCCTGATTCACTTTCTGCGGGGGGCGCTCGAAGAAAGGCAGAAGCATATTGACGCCGCCGAACAGCAATTCCGGCAGGCGTTGGCGCTGGACCCGAACAACGCCTTGACTCTGAACTATTTGGGGTACATGCTGGCGGATCACGGTCTCAAGCTGGATGAAGCGCTGTCACTGGTGCAGCATGCAGTGAAACTGGAACCGGAAAATGGAGCCTATCTGGATTCGCTGGGGTGGGTGCGCTATAAGATGGGCCAATATGCGCTTGCGGAACAGACCCTGGAAAAAGCAATCATCATGATGCCCAAGGATCCGACCGTGCGGGACCATCTTGGTGAGGTATACGCTTCGACCGGCCATCTGCAGAA
>JBDTBI010000106.1:0-3775 GCA_039924215.1 Acidobacteriaceae bacterium | reverse complement strand
AGAGGTCCTGATCGCGCAGCCCAGCTACCCCCTGTTCCAATTTCTGGCCGATCTCGATGACGTTCGTCTGGTTCCCTATCCCTTGTTTTACGATCATGGCTGGCACATCGATCTGGCGGCCCTGGATGCCCGTATCACCCCGCAGACACGTGCGGTGGCTGTCGTTCATCCCAATAATCCCACCGGCCATTTCACTCCGCTCGCAGAAAGGCTCGTGCTTGAACGTATTTGCGTGGAACACGGGCTGGCGCTGATCGTCGATGAAGTGTTTCTGGATTACGCGCTCGATTCACCCGACACACCCTCATCGACGCGCCCATTGCGGATGGCCAGCTTTGCCAGTGGGCAGCACCCTGTCCTGACGTACGTGCTCAGTGGTTTAAGTAAAGTTGCTGGACTACCCCAGATGAAGGCATCCTGGATCGCCATTTTCGGACCGGAGCCATCTTCCAATGAGGCGAAGGCAAGACTCGAAGTCATTGCGGACACGTTTCTCTCGATTAATGCGCCAGTGCAACACGCCTTGTCCCATCTGCTTGCACACCGAAGCGCCATTCAGCAGCAGATTCTTCTCCGCGTGCAGGAAAATCTGACGACACTTGACCAGCTGCTTGCCGGAGCGCCCACCGTTTCACGCCTCGAAATTCAAGGTGGCTGGTATGCTGTTCTTCGTGTTCCCGCGTTGATGAGCGGCGAGCGGTTGGCGATTCGGCTCATCGAACAGCAGCACGTCGTCGTGCATCCCGGTTATTTTTACGGGTTCGACGGCGATGGATGGATCGTTCTCAGCTTGCTCCCGCCCACGGCCGTATTTGCTGAGGGAATCTCGCGTCTGATTCAACTGACTGCCGGATACAGCGAACCTTAGTTCTTGAATCAGCTTGCGATGTAGTAAACGTCTTTAAGTACTGATCATGAAAGGATTTGTTTCCCGCTCCTGGCCGATCGTGGTCTCGACTCCGTGGCCTGGAATCACACGCGTATCATCCGGCAAAGGTAGAAACCGTTCTGCCAGAGAGCGAAGCATCTTCCTTAGATCGCCGCCGGGCAGATCCGTCCGCCCAATCGCCCCGGCAAATAAGGTATCTCCGGCCAGCAGCAATTGTGGTCCTGGCAGGTGCAGAGAAATACTACCTTCCGTGTGACCTGGGGTATGGAGCACCTGCGCCGACTCCCCAGCGATGCGGAGTGCCAGCAAATCCTTCGCATCCACGTCGGGCGCGGCCACCTCAGGCACGGGCACTCCCAGCCAGCCTGCTTGTACATCCATGATCTTCAATAGCGGCAGGTCTAGCTGGTTCATATAAATTGGAGCGCCAGTCAGACGCTTCAATCGGACTGCACCGCCAACATGGTCGATATGCGCATGAGTCACGATGATTTGTTCAACAGTTAGGCTATGACGTTTCAGAACAGCGAGAATTTTCTCGATGTCCTCGCCTGGATCGATCACAGTAGCCAGACGCGTCGTTTCATCCGCAAGGACGCTGCAGTTGCAGGCGAGGAGTCCGACAGGAAAAATCTCATGAATCATAGTGAACGGATCAGCGAACGGCCATGGATGAACGTCCCGCGTCAAACCTGCGGAACGGAACATGCCATCCGAATAATATCGACGTTGGTTCCAAAGCTGTCTTCACATTCAGCCCAATTATTTCTTGGGCTGAGCTGGGCTGGAACCTGTCTGGGCCGGTACCGATTGCACCCCATGCAAAACAGATTGCCCCGTCCCGCCGCGCGTTACCATGACGGTCAAAACAATGGACGTAAGTGCAAAAACGATCGCCGCCCACGCCGTAACTTTGGTAAGGATACTGACAGTTCCACGCGGGCCAAAGGCCGTTTGCGAACCCTGACCGCCAAATGCGCCCGCTAGGTCCGCGCCTGTGCCCGGTTGCAGGAGAATGATGCCGATCAGTAAAAAACAAACAACAACGTGAAGAATGGTTAACAGATAAATCATTAGGTTCACTTTCACTATCAGAAAAAGGATACGCAAACGCGGCAAAAACCCTGCCCTTGGTGCGGAAGGGGGGACTTGAACCCCCATGCCTTGCGGCGCCACCCCCTCAAGGTGGTGTGTCTGCCATTTCACCACTTCCGCAGAATGCGCTAAGACTAACTATACCATCGGCGCCACCGCCCCTAAGTGTGTGGAAGTGCATCCTGTCTATGCCCCTTGCTTCGCACTGCTGGACAGACTGTTTTCAACCCCATCCACATCAGAAGGCAAAGAAAATAAGCGGGATAGCTCCCCAAAATGTCGCGCTTGAACCTCCTCGGCCCTCATTGCGAATGAGCCGTCCACGAGATCTGTCTGTGTCGCTGGGATAGTGACGAAACTATGTCGTTGGCTGCAAGCGCCGACACGCGTTATAGACACGCACTTCAAGATTCTGGCATTCGGCGCTCCATTTGGTTTCGAGGACATGGATTCGAACATGGATCCGTAGACGGTCCGACATGGTGCTCTCTACGTCATGCACACGACGACGAGCGTAGTTGTCGCGCTTCCTGGGTTTCAGGTGATAAGAAATCCGTTTCCCAGTACCAACCGGCTTCATACATCTAGCTAAGACCACGTTCAACCATAACAACCAGGCGCTCACCCAGCGCCAGCACCATCTGTGGTGGCATCGCGTGCAGCGGCCCCTCAAGTACCAGAAGTGCCAGCCCGTGAACTGTCGACCACGCAAGATACTCCGCTCCTTCGCGACCTTTTCCCTTGATCAAGCCGCTCTCTTGCATTCGATCCAATACCAGCGAAAGAAGTTGAAACGGATTCAGGCCCATTGACGCCGTATTGGCCGGGTCAGGAGAATGAATCGGCGGTGGAACCGAGAAAGCCGTACGAAACATCCCAGGCTCCCTCATCGCAAATCCCAGGTATCCCATGCCCACCGCACGTAGACTCTTTCTCGCAAACACCTGCGGATCGCGTCTCGGACGACACTTCTTCATCTCATCTTCAATCGCCGCCGCCAGCTGCGAGATGCACGCCGATCGCACCGCGTCCAACAGCGCCGACTGGTTGGCAAAATGCCTATACGCCGCATTGGGAGAGACACCCGCCTGCCGGGTCGTCTCTCGCAAAATGACTGCATTGGGTCCTCCAACACGCGCCATCTCGAGGCCGGCTGTTAGGAGCGCGTTGCGCAGATCGCCATGACGAAAGGTCGTACGTTTTTCAATAGGGACGTTCTTTTTCATTGTCTTTCCAAAGAAGAGTGTACCGCGGAAAGGTGTACTTGTGGACAGTATCCACTTCTCGTGATAATGTATGTGGACGATGTTTACATCGTAGCGATATATCGCAAATGGAAGGTGCGAAATGGCAGACGGATTTATCTGGTACGAACTTGTCACCAATGACATGGACAAGGCGATGAGCTTCTACAAGAAGGTAGTCGGGTGGGATGTCAAGGATGCCGGTATGCCAGGTTTTACCTACATGCTCTTCGGTAAAGACGGTAAAGATGTCGGCGGCATGATGACATGGGCTGGCCTGGGCGCGCCTGAGATGTCTCCCGAGTGGATGGGCCATATCCACAGCGCAACGCTTGATGAAGAGCTAAAGGCTGTAGCAGCTGATGGCGGAACCATCGTGAAGCCCGCTCAGGACATCCCCGGCGTCGGTCGTTTTGCGGTCGTGCTGGACCCGCAAAAGGTGAAGTACCTGCTCTTCGAACCTGGTAAACAAAATGCCCAGCCACGCCTGGATCAAATGGCAGTGGGAAATGTGGGCTGGCATGAACTGCTTACCGATGACGCAGCA
>JBDTBI010000105.1:0-3245 GCA_039924215.1 Acidobacteriaceae bacterium | reverse complement strand
AATGCACAGTTCACAATTGCAGCCGTACATGACCCATACGGATGCGCGATCACCAATGACCCAGCGACTGGGCGACAGGTGATTTCCGTCTACCGGCGTCCGTTGCCATCGGCGAACCTGAGGTTTTTAAGCGCGGTGATGTTTGACGGACGAGAAACCCTGCTGCCGCTCAATGATACGCGGACGTTTGAGAACAATCTAAGGGTCGATCTCACGGATCAGGCATTGTCAGCCGTTATGGGGCATGCGCAGGCGTCAGTCGAGCCTACGCCGGAACAACTGGCGGAGATCGTCCAGGTTGAGTTGGGTTTTTCGACGGCGCAGGTCCGTGATGACGTTGCCGGATCGCTGCATCATGGCGGAGCAATGGGCGGACCGCAATTACTCTCTGCGCAGCAATACTACCCCGGGATGAACGACGCATTGGGCGGCGATCCCACCGGCGCAAAATTCAATCCGCAAGCATTCTCGCTGTTCACGGCGTGGGAAAAGGCCGACATTAAGGATCGCGACTTTTGGGGCGACAGACAGAAGGGCAGCGAGGGAGAAGCGGCACGCACGGAAATCGCTGCCGGCGAAAAGATATTCAACACGCAACCGGCAATCATCACCGGCGTTCACGGCCTGAATGACAATCCGGCGTTGGGCAGTCCGGCTTCGATCACGGGAACTTGTTCGACATGTCACGACACCCCCAATGTTGGAAATCACTCCGTGGCACTCGCGCTTGATATCGGCGTCAGCCGGCAGGCTGACTCGGAAACCGACCCGACAATCGTCGCCGGATTGCGGGAACTGAGCATGCCAGGCCTGCCCGTCTATGAGGTCAGAGGCTGCATGGATCCAGCCAATCCGGGAGAGCCAGTGAACTTTTACACCTCCGATCCAGGCAAGGCGTTGATTACGGGTCGATGCGCCGACATGAATCTGGGGAAGGGGCCAATCCTTCGCGGGCTGGCAGCACGCGCGCCGTACTTCCACAATGGCGCAGCAGCCAACCTGCAGGAATTGGTGGACTTCTATAATCAACGGCTCCAAATGAACCTTAACGACAAGCAGAAGCAAGAACTGATCGCATTTCTGGATTCTCTGTAACGGACGATGGAAATAATAGAATCGATCGATTCGTTCAATCGTGCTGTAAGTAAGAATATATTGCTTCGATAGCATCCAAAGAGTCATTCCGCCACAGTTCCCGCACACCACTGGTGGCGAACGCTCGCCCGTCCCTCGCCCCCCACAGGATCCACTTTGCATGACATCCAGGCACCGCAACAGTGTGCGGGCGGGAGTGCCGCGTCGGATGATTTTCCACAATCTAGCTCTCGCAGAATAGAATCATGCCGGAGCAGCTAGTGCGGGTAACGCCCGATGAACCTTCAAACGAAAGCGGACTAGGACTAACTGTATGAGGATGGGCAAGGGTCGGATGGAGGCTTTCAGTGACGGGGTACTGGCCGTCATCATCACCATTATGGTGCTGGAAATGAAGTCTCCGCACGGAACCAGTTTGGCGGCCTTACAGCCGCTGCTTTTTGTTTTCCTGAGCTATGTCCTAAGTTTCATCTACATCGGCATCTACTGGAATAACCATCATCATCTTTTGCAGGCGGCGCAGCACGTCACAGGCGGCATTCTGTGGGCGAACCTGCATTTGTTGTTCTGGCTATCGCTGATCCCATTCGCCACGGCATGGATGGGAGAAAACCATTTTGAGTCGTGGCCGGTGGCGTTGTATGGGGTGGTACTGTTATTCGCCGCAATTGCTTACTTCTTCCTGACGAAGACACTGATCGCGCGCCACGGAAAAGATTCAACGCTGGCAGCATCCATCGGAAATGACAGGAAGGGGAAAGTGTCTGTTGTAATCTACGCGGTTGCGATTTCACTGTCGTTTGTGTTGCCGCGGATTGCCTGCATCTGCTACGTCCTGGTGGCCGTCATGTGGCTGATCCCCGACCCGCGTATTGAAAAGGTGCTGGATCGGTAGCCATCAGACTGGCAACCGTCTTGTTCAGATAAAGGCAGCCGCTAGTTTGCAATGTCACGTTGCACAGTGCAGGGACTCCTGTACCAGGAGCCGACTACCTGTTGCAGCGTAGAAGTGCCGCCAGGAAAGCTGCAACTCGCGTTGAACAACATGTTGTCGTTCGATTCGGTATGGAGAAGCGCGTCCGGCGAGAAGATGGATAGATTCATATTCGTGCTGGAGAGGTTGGAACGCATTAGCGCGGCAAAGTAGCTGATGTACCCGGTCTCCGCCGGAGAGAAATTCCCGGAATCGAGGTCCGCCTCCGGAACGCCATTTGTATTCAGTTGGATCGTATCCTTCTGTGCCTCCGACACCAGCATGGGTAGGGTGATCGTGCCTCCCGCGCCGAGCAATTGCGAGGAGTTATAGCAGGCAAGTTGGGCAGCGGTCGTTGTCGCTGTATTGGCGCAGACGCTGTCTCCGGTGCCGTTCCATAACGCAATTGTCGTCCCACGCTGCGTTCCGGCAGGAAGCGGCGGAGCGGTGTAGTTCGGCGGCGAACCGCTGGCGCTGAAGTTGTTCGCGCCGTTTCCAAACCCGGCATCCGAGGCGGCAACAAAGCGTGTGGCGCTGGGCACAAGGGTCGCAACTGTGTTCACGTTGACAAAAACACCGATACCGCCTGCCGATTCTCCGGTGAATACTATTTCGCTTGCGTTGGACAGGCCATGGTTTGCTTTCAGGTCGGCCAGGACAGCAGCCAGAATAGCGTGCCCCTGAAAATTCCACGTTGTGACGTCGCTGGCATCAAAGGTGCCGGTGCCGGCCTTAGCGCCAGACCAATAGTCGCTGGAGCAGTAGATCACCCGGACCTGGGTTGCGTCATAGAAGTCGGGGTTGACATTTGCGCCGGAACTTTGGATCCCGTCCAACGGAAAGGCGGCGGGAGAGAGGCTGCGGTACGGAACGGAACTGACAACCTGCGGATCGCTGGCGGCCCGTGCGGAGCAGGACGCCTGGTCGACGCATTTGCTGCCACCCTGCAGCGAGATCACCCATCGACTTGCGGCGGCACCGCTGCCTGGACGAAGTACGTAGGCCCCTGGGCTCCCGTCATTGCACATAGCCTGCGGGTTTTTTGCTGGGTCCAGGAAGAGGATCTGATTGGCGTTGCTTGTGCCGCCGGTGTGCGTGATAGTCGTATTCGGCGTGGTGCAGGACGAAGCCGGAGGGTTGGAGCCTGAACCTGGGGGCAGTCCCCTCATCGAGCTGC
>JBDTBI010000104.1:0-2583 GCA_039924215.1 Acidobacteriaceae bacterium | reverse complement strand
TTGTCAAACATGTGCTTGGTCAGCGCGTCATTGACCGCCACCACGGGATAGCGCAGCACGCCTTCCTTGGCCATCGAATGCAGCCGGATGACGCCGGTGGTCGTTTCTTCGGTGCCGGCCAGCACACCCTCCAGCGCGTCCTTGCGCTTGGTGTGCAGCAGTGAGACCAGGTCGCATCCATCGTCCATGGTCAGGTGGGGCTTGTGGTCGATGGCGGCCATGATGTGCGAGTAATAGCTCTCGTTGTTCTCGCCCTTGATGGCGAAGGTCGAAATGCCGTAGTCGCGGGTCAGCGAGGCGGCGACATCGTCCTGGGTGGACAAAGGGTTTGAAGCACACAGGGCGATGTCGGCGCCGCCGTCGCGCAGCGTAATCATCAGGTTTGCCGTCTCGGTCGTCACATGCAGGCAGGCAGCAACGCGCATGCCCTTCAGCGGCTGGTTCTTGATGAATTCCTTGCGGAGGGTCTGCAGCACGGGCATCGACTGGTTCGCCCATTCAATGCGGCGCTTTCCCATATCGGCCAGGTCGAGATTTTTTACGTCGGAAGGAACAGGAGTGGTCGTAGCCATGGAACCCATTTCTTGTTGGATTTGTGATTCTCGCAGAAGCCTGCGGAAGCTTGCGGGATCGTACGGGCTGGGGAAAACCTGTGCCTCAGCCCCGCATTCAGGGTACCACTTTCAAGGTGCCGTATGAAGCTCTATCGCCTACACTCTACATGCCGATCAGGAGAACGGCTGTAGACTCACAGAAGGGAACCCCAGACACCCTCATCTTGATTGTGACGAAGCATCTTTGTTTTTATTTTCCGGAACGTTTGCGGGCCAGTTCCAGCAACGGTTCCCCCAAGGCGGTTCCATTGAAGTCGGCACGAACTTTCCATTTGTTCTTTTTCCCGGCATTATTTCTGATTGCTTTGCTACCGATACATGCGCAAGTTGCGATGGCCAGCAACAGAATGCCCGCAGCGCTCCCGAATGCCCCCCAGCCTGCCACGGCTATTCCTGCAGCGCCGAGAGAGCCACAGGACCAGGACGATACGCAGCAAATTCCAACGCTGCATCCTGCGAATCCGGCGCCCCGGCTGGCCAAATACATTGAACCGGAGCAACAGGCGCTGTCACTTTCCGCGAAGGATAAGCTGGAGTTGTCGGCCTGGGAGCAAGTGCAGCCGTACGCCATCAGCACGGAGATTCTGGCTGCCGCATGGGAGCATCTGCTCAATGGCAACCCGAAGTACGGATCGGACAAGGCAGGCTTCGGCGAGCGAATTGGCGCGGCTGCGATCCGTCAGACCAGCCAGGCGATTTTTGCCGACGGGGTAGTTCCTGCCCTGCTTCATCAGGATCCGCGGTATTACCGGAAAGGAACGGGGAAGATTCTAAACAGGGTGCTTTACTCCGCCACCCGCGTCTTGATCATCCGCACGGATGCCGGCCACGAAGCACCCAACTACTCTCAAATCATTGGGTACGCAGGCGCTTCCGCGCTGACCATGACGTATTATCCGGCCATCAGTGCCACATGGCACGAGACAGCGGAAGGCTACGGAATTTCGATGATGACTTCAGCGTTGGGAAATCAGCTGCACGAGTTCGGGCCGGACATACTAAAGCTGGTTTTGCATCGCCATCCGGGAAACGCACCGAGGTAGGGATCCCGCGATTACGATGACAGCTTTCGATTTCCCGCTTGCGGGTTCCTCGGAAGTGACCCTCGTGCGCCAGCCAGGAACCAGCTCTCCCGCCTCTCAGACTTCAAAAAATACGACGGATCCCGCGATGGATGTCCGGCCAGAACTCCGCCGCATTGTTGAAAATGGCTGTATTTCCCAGGTCAAGCGCGATGCGATTGACGGTGTGGCTGACGCCGATGTTCTGCGAGGGATAGTAAAGATTGGAAAGAGTGCCCGCAATCACCGTCCCGGATAAGGACGCGGAACTGAAAACCGTGCGGCCTTGATCGTTATAGGTCACAAAGACCCGCGAAATCGCATAAAAAAGCCGCTTGCCGACAGAGCCTTTCCCCAGCCGAAAATAGCGCGGATCCTGATGCCAGAGCACGTCCAACGCATAATCGCCGATGAAGCTGGAAACGGTGGAATCCAATTCCAGCGAGCCGAAACACTTCCCGTACCCGTCCCAGCCGTGGCCGTAGCCGCAAAAGCCGTCGGAGGAGGAATACTCCAGCGTTCCCGCCTCAAACGCGGTCACACCGAACCCCAGCGGGTCGTAGGCACCCTGGGCCCATTCGTGAAACTTCTCCCTGGGAGTCAGAGGCTGGAATTTCCCATCGTAGTCCACTTTGTATGCAGGTTCCACCCAGAAGATGTGGCCCGGGGAACCGGTGGTTGGCGAAGGGCTATATTGCTTTTTTTCTTTGCTCTGAGACTCTGCCGGATTCTGCCGGTTCCGGGGCCCGATCCCGGACCATGCCGGGCTCGCAACCGATGCTTCAGCCTCTAACGACGCTACATCCGGATGCGACTGCCAACCAGTCGAGTTGTCCGGTAGAAAACGGGAGAAGGGAGTTTCTGAAAAATTGATAGTCCGCGACCGGGGATGTATCTGGAGGTCAGGG
>JBDTBI010000103.1:0-3023 GCA_039924215.1 Acidobacteriaceae bacterium | reverse complement strand
ACACGAGGCGGACGAGACCCGTTGCAATGCTGACGATTGATACATCCGAAAAGAAAGATGTCCCCGGCCATGCTCTTTTAGGGAGCGAGATCCTGGACCGGGTCGGCAATACGCCCTTAATTCGTATTGACGGATTGAGCGAGCGTCGTGGCGGGATTCAAATCCTTGGAAAGGCGGAGTGGGCCAACCCAGGCGGCTCCGTAAAAGACCGCGCCGCAAGAGCGATTGTTCTGGATGCCCTGAAGAAAGGCCTGCTGGGGCCGGACAAGAAGAAACACCTGCTGGACGCAACCAGTGGGAATACCGGGATAGCGTACGCCATGCTGGGCGCGGCGTTAGGGTTCCCGGTCACGCTGGCCATGCCGTCGAATGTTTCCCCGGAACGAAAACGCATTCTGGCTGCCTATGGCGCGAATATCCTTTGGACCGATCCAGCGGAAGGCACGGATGGCGCCATCCGCAAGGCGATTGAACTGGCGGCCAACGAGCCCGAAACGTATTGGTACGCTGACCAATACTCCAACGACAACAACTGGCGCGCACATTATGAAACCACTGCGAACGAGATCTGGCGGCAGACCGACGGCCGCGTGACGCATTTCCTTGCCGGGCTGGGCACCAGCGGCACGTTTATGGGAACGACAAGACGCCTGAAGGAGCTGAATCCGCAGATCCAGTGCATTTCTCTTGAGCCTGATTCCCCGTTCAACGGGCTGGAAGGCCTGAAGCACATGGAGACCGCGATTGTTCCGCGCATTTATGATGCGCAACTGGCAGACCGTAAGATTGAAATGGCGACGGAAACGGCCTACGCCATGGTGCGGGAGCTTGCCAGCAAGCATGGCCTGCTGGTCGGCATTTCCGCTGGAGCCGCCGTGGCAGGCGCATTACGACTCGCAGAGGAATGCGCGGCACAAGGCAAACAGGCAGTCTTTGTGACGATCTTGTGTGACGGCGCGGATAAATATCTAAGCGAGCGTTTCTGGGAGGAATAAGTAGACAATGTTACGGATCGAGCAGGCGCAATTCGATGCGATTCGCCAACATGGCGAAGAGACCTATCCCAATGAGTGCTGCGGTGTCCTGTTGGGACACGCCACCGACGGAGCGAATACGGTGATCGATTCCGTGCGCGCCGGAAACACACGCACCGACTCCGCGCACAATCGCTATCAGATAGCGCCACAGGAACTGATCCGCATCCAGTCCCAGGCGCGGCGGCGAGATCTGGATATTGTCGGCTTTTATCATTCGCATCCCGATCATCCCGCACAATGGTCGAAGACGGACCTGGCGGAAGCGCACTGGATGGGTTGCTCCTATGTGATTACCAGCGTGATGGGCAACGCGGCAACCGGCGTGGAGCCGGTTCGATGTCGGGCCACCGACACCAACTCATTTTTGTTGGCAGGCACCAGCGAAGAAGATAAGCGCCTGGAGCCTCAGCCAATTGAAATTGTGGCCCGGGCAGCCAATACTGTTGCCGCCATTGCCGGCGCCTGAGACACGCGCCACCATCACGAAATTAGAAAGGTTCGAGGAACGTATCATGCAGATTCACATTCCCACACCGCTTCGCCAGTTTACGGGTAAGCAATCCGTCGTGCGAATTTCGGCCAAAACGGTTGCCGAAGCGCTTACCGCCCTTACATCGCAATTCCCTGACCTGCGCAAACACCTCTATACGGAGGATGGCAAATTGCGCGCCTTCGTCAATGTCTACCTGAACGATGAAGACATTCGCTACATTGAACAAAAGGAAAATGCTCCGGTCAAGGACTCGGACTCGCTTTCCATTATTCCTTCGATTGCCGGAGGGACGCCGGTTGCGGAAGCTCCGCCTGCAGTTTCATTGACTCCGGAGGAAATGGGCCGCTATTCACGGCATCTGATTCTGCCTGAGGTGGGAGAAGAGGGGCAGCTGAAATTGAAGGCCGCGCGCGTCCTGTGCATTGGCGCGGGCGGATTGGGCGCGCCGTTGACGATGTACCTGGCGGCTGCGGGAGTGGGCACCATCGGCATCGTAGACTTCGATGTGGTCGAGTTGAGCAACCTCCAGCGCCAGATTATCCATGGCACCAGCGACATTGGACGCTCCAAACTCGATTCGGCGGAAGATTCGATCAGGGAGATCAATCCCAACACAAAGATTGTGAAATATAACACCCGGCTGAGCAGCGAAAATGCACTCGAAATCTTCAAGGATTTCGACATCGTCGCTGACGGAACGGACAATTTTCCGACACGCTATCTGGTCAACGATGCCTGCGTGCTCTCCGGCATTCCGAACGTATATGCCTCCATCTATCGCTTCGAGGGGCAGGCCACCGTTTTAACTGCGAATGATGGCCCTTGCTATCGCTGCCTGTATCCAGAGCCACCACCGCCGGGACTGGTTCCTTCCTGCGCGGAGGGTGGCGTGCTGGGTATTCTGCCGGGACTACTTGGCATTATTCAGGCGACGGAGGTCATCAAACTGATCCTGGGCGCGGGTGAGCCGCTGGTGGGGCGTCTGCTGCTGGTGGATACGCTTGCGATGCATTTCCGGGAACTGAAGCTGCACAAGAACCCGGATTGCCCGGCCTGCGGAACCCATCCCACGTTGACGAAGCTGATCGATTACCAGGAGTTCTGCGGAATTCCATCAAAGTCCGTCGAACCGGCTGCTGTGGTGAATGGCGTGCCGCAGATGCAGGTAACGGAACTGAAGCGGCGCATGGACGCGGGCGAAGATACGTTTGTCCTGGATGTACGGGAGCCGTTCGAGTTCGCCATCGCACAAATTGGCGGCCATTTGATTCCGCTGGGCGATCTGCCGAATCGCGTAGGAGAATTGAATCCGGAGCGCGAAATCGTCGTCCAATGCAAGTCGGGAGCACGCAGCCAGCGGGCGTCAGAGTTCCTTATCCAACATGGATTCAAGAAAGTTCACAACCTGGCCGGGGGTATTCTCGCGTGGTCCGATCAGGTGGATTCATCTGTAACGAAGTATTAAAGCTAGAGCAATAGCCGAGTTACTGTAA
>JBDTBI010000102.1:0-2606 GCA_039924215.1 Acidobacteriaceae bacterium | reverse complement strand
AAATGACTCCATAGATGCCGAGCGAGGCCAGCAGTAGTCCCAGCGCGGCAAAGATATCCACCAGTAGGACAAAGAATCGCTGCGGTGAAACCGCGTGATCCACCAATCCCTGAATGGGACGGAACTCCGTGGCCGGCTGGCCGGGATTGATCTGCCGCAGCGTGTTCATCACGCTTGAGGCCAACATGTCAGTGGGCAATTTGGTACGCACCACCAACTCTGCGCCTTCTGGCCAAAATTGCGTTGCGGGCAAATACATCTGCCAGCCAGCCTCCCCCTCGACGCTACTCTCCTGAACGTTGGCAATCACGCCAATCACCCGAGCCTCCGAGCCGCTCACTATCGCGATGCGGCCGATGGGGTCCTGACCGGGCCATAATTTGCGGGCAACGGTTTCGTTGACAATGGCTACCTTCTGGCTTGTCGGACTATCTGCCCAGCTGATGTCGCGGCCTTCGATGAGCCGCATGCCGATGGCGCGGAGATAGCCCGGCGAAATGATGAACACAAATGTTCCCTGGAGCTCACCTTTGTGATACGTCTGGCCCTTGGCGGAGATACCCCAGCTTCGATTCCGACTCAGCGGCAGGTTATCCGAAATTCCAGCGGTCTCGATGCCGGGAATTGCCTCGACGCGACGAATGATCTCCTGCGAAATTGCGCCTCTCTTTGCCGCGTCGCCGCCAGCGTTGTAGTCCACGCTGATGGCTGCGGCGTGGCTGGGCTCAAAACCAAGATCGACATTGAGAATGTGCAGGAAGCTGCGCAACAGCAATCCGGCCCCAACCAGCAGCACGCAGGCCAGTGCAATCTCAGAGATCACCAATGCCGATCGCAATCCTTCATGCTTTCTGCCTTCACTCGCACCGCTACCTGCATCCTTCAATGTTTCCTGCAGATTGCCAGCCGACATCTTTAGTCCCGGAACAAGGCCGAAGGCGGCAGCGGTCACGACAGCAATCACTACCGTCCATGCCAGAGCTGCTCCATCGATGCGAACACTGCTCAGCAGCGGCAGTGCTATCGAACCCTGGTGGGCCAGAAACTGGAGTACGGCAAATGCGATTCCCAAACCAAGCAAGGCTCCTGCACCAGAAAGGATGAGGCTTTCGGTAAGCAACTGACGAATGAGACGGCCTCGTCCCGCGCCGAGTGCACTCCGCATGGCGAACTCCTTGCTTCGCGCGGCAGTGCGCGCCAGCAGAAGGTTCGATAGGTTTACACAGACAATCAGCAGGATCATGCCCACCGCGCACCACAATACGATCAACGGCCGGCGCAACTTCCCGCTGACGTAATCCTTCAATCTGAGCAATCTTGCGGTATAGTTCCCGTACCAGTTTGGATGTCTTTGATTAAAGTCAAGCTTTGGAAAAAGCAGATCGTCTTCCGCCTGCGCCTGGGCCAGAGTGCCCCCCGGCTTGAGACGGCCGATGAGCGCCAGGGTGTTTCCATCATCCCGGAAGTTGTATGGGATGAACGGAGTGAAAATGTCAATCTTTGCTCCCGGCGAGAACACCGCACCGAAGTCGAATGTATCGGGCAGAACGCCGACGACAGTGACCGGCGCACCATTCAAATCGATAGCCTGGCCTACGATGTTGCGATTACCTCCAAATTGCCGCTTCCAGAAGGCGTAGCTGAGCAGTACGGCAGGGCGGCTGTTTGGCAAACACTCATCTTCTGTGAATAGACGCCCCAGGGAAGGATCGACGCCCAGCGCCTGAAAAAAGTTTCCCATCACCATGATCCCTGTGACGGGCACTGGCTGTCCTTGCCCTGCTGTCAGCTTGTAGTTGTCGCTGGAGGTAAAGGCAAAGTAGCCGGTAATGCTTTGAAATGACTTGTTGCGTTGTTGCAATTCCTGTGTGGCGTCTGTGCTATAGGTCATGCTGGATTCGCCACCCTTGGGATTTTTTGTCGTGATCCGAACAAGGTTTTGCGGATTAGGAAACGGCAGCGGCCGCAGCAGGATTGTATTGACCACGCTGAAGACGGCGACGTTGGCACCGATGCCAAGTGCGAGGATCAGAACAGCAACGATGGTGAAGGAGCGATCGCGCCGCAATGTCCGCAAAGTGTAGCGAGTGTCCTGCAGCAGAATATCCAGCCATGGAATGCCGCGCGCCTCGCGATGCCTCTCTTTACCCTGCTGCACTCCGCCGAACCGCACCAATGCCTGCCGTCTTGCCTCCGACTCTGACATTCCCTTTCTCACGTTCTCTTCGACAGCAAGCTCGACATGGGCAGCGATTTCCGCATCCAGTTCCGAATCTCGCTGCTGCTTGTGAAAGAAGGACAGCAGGCGGTTCCATGCTTCCCGTATTGCGGCTTCCCGCATCGCGCCCATCACAGTTCTCCTTCCGCAGGCATAGCCAGCACGCGGCCCATAACGCTGGAAAGCCGATGCCAGTAGGCAGCATCTTTGGCGAGCTGTTTGCGGCCACTCTTGGTAATCGCATAGTACTTGGCCTTGCGGTTGTTCTCTGAAATGCCCCATTCCGCGGAGATCCATCCGCGCTGCTGCAGGCGCACGAGTGATGCGTAGATTGTGCCCTGGTTCAGGAGAATCTCGTCACCGCTGATCTGCTCAATCCGGCGGGCTA
>JBDTBI010000101.1:0-8040 GCA_039924215.1 Acidobacteriaceae bacterium | reverse complement strand
GTGGTTCCGGTGGAGCTGCCGAAGATTCCGCCTCCAGTCGAACTTGTGGAATTTGTGGAACCGAGCCCGCTTCCGCCTAGTCCACCGCTCATCGAGCCACCGCCAAGTCCGCCGCTCCCCATGGAGGTGTTACCGAATCCGCCACCACTCATCGAGCTGCCGCCTAGCCCGCCGCTCCCCATGGAGGTGTTACCAAATCCGCCGCCGCCCATGGAGCTGCCGCCAAACCCGGTACCCGTCGAATTGCCGCTCAACCCGTCGCTCGAGGAGTCGTTCGACGATGCGTCCGGAGATGTTCCCTGGTCCGCAGCGTCCTTGCTCTGCATTTTGGCAGAACCGGATGCCTTATTGCCGGAAGTGTCTGCAGCGGAGTTCGTATTGGATGTATCGCTAAAATAGCTGTCGGTGTCTGTCGAAGCGCTGTTCGAACCGATGCCGGAACTACCCACTGTCCCAGCCGACGTGCCGGTCGAAGTTCCCGGTATGCCGGTGCCGGGCGCGCCCGGCATTCCCCCCACCTGCATCTGCTGGCCGAAGAAGCCCAGCGCTACCATCCGAACCTGGCCAAGGTGCAGCAGTTTCCAATCTTTCTTGCCGGTCATGGGATCAACATATTCCTGGCGCAGGAATCGGATGCCATCCGTTTTCTTCAGTTGATCTATGGTGGTGGGATATGTGCCAAATTTACGGTAGTAGAGCTGGATGGCGCGTTTATATTGTTCGCCGCGATGGATGGTTTCGATCTCTTTTTGTCGCTGAATTTCTTTCGCAACTTTGGGTGCGGCAACGGCCAGGCCGATGAGAATCAGCGAAAAAAGAAAGAGCAGGCCAAGCAACAGATATCCGCGCTCCCCAGTCTTCTGGACAGGAATGGAGCCGCAATTTTGGCGAGCGGTCAAGAAAATACTCCTGTATATCAGGGTACTCCGGCGGCTGCGAAAAGTCCCCCCTGCGACGCCGCAGGACAGGCTGACTATTCCGCGCGCGAATCCTGCAGAATCTCAACCTTGCAGATCCAAAATCTGATGTGCTGCTCGTTGTCCGCTCTCCATCGCTCCGTGAACCGTTCCCCAGTTTCCGGTGGTGTCTGTGTGTTCGCCGCAGAAAAATAAGGTGCGCTCTACGGGCAGCCACATGGATTCTGGAACAGACAAGGAACCGACAGGCAGATAGCTGTAGGATCCGAGGGACGATGAATCCTGCTGCCAGTCATGCGATTGAGCGTGCAGCAACTCGGCGCGTAGAGCGTCCGCATCCATCCTGAATATCGTGGCCAATGTGCCGATTGCCTCGGTCTCAAGCTCCTGCTGCGACTGCGCTGCCAACATATCGGCGTGTGGGCCGCCAGCCCAGGCGGTGAGACTTGGTACGTTGGATGGATGCTGGGTCCACCAGGCGGGAAACGCCGCTTCCAAGACGTGGAGAAAGCTCAGACGATCGAGGCCTGCTTCGTACCCGGAACATTGTGGATCGGCCCAGAATCTGCGACGGAACAGAAGCACCAAGCGGTGGGCATGGCCCACACGAATTTTGGACATGGCATCAAAGATCGGGTGCGGCTCTGGTGAGAACCGGACAAGGTGGTTCTGTAACACGCCCAATGGCAGCGCGATGACCGCAGCTGTTGCGCGGAAACTGTGACGCTCTCCACCTCGAACACATTCGATCTCAACCGCTCCCCGATTCCACTGGATTGCTTCCGCCCGCGTATTCCGGTCGATGATTCCACCCGCTTCGAGAAGCTTGTACGCTTGAAATTCCGGCACCCTCGAATACCCGCCTCGAACATGGAAAAGGCGGTCCCCCTCGGTCGCGTCCTCGGCGGCCTGTTGCCTGGCCAGAGCAGCCACACCGATGACGCGATGATCGGCGGCATTGAATCCTTCTACGTAGCCGATGAGGTGTGCACGAATTTGTTGCGGCACGTGTGCGCGGTCCATATATTCCGCGAAGGAACAGTCTTCCTGATCCCATCGTTTCAGGGCTTCCAGCCATTCGAAGTCGCGCTCGAAGTCTCCATCGCATTCCGAAAGCTGATTCTGCTGCCAGCAGAAATGCATTCCTTTCAGCTCTTCTGCCTCGAGGCCGGCTTCCTGCAACAGTTCCCACAAAAGGGGCGGCTTGCCATGAATAAATTCCGCACCCAACTCCACAACTTCCGTACCGATGCGATGAGTAAAGATCCGCCCTCCGACGCGATCGCGGGCCTCGATCACCCGGACGCGTAGCCCAGACTGCGCGAGCTGGCGAGCTGCCGTCAGCCCGGCGATTCCTGCTCCCAACACGAGGACATCGGAGTTCCTCTCGTCCATGCTGCATGAGATGCGTGGACGAGAATTGAGGTCGCGAGCCCGTTCCGGCTTTCTCGATGGGGCCTTTCAAACATCGAATGTAACTTAATTGCATCCGCCGCGATTCCCTCTGCATCTTTGATCATGAGTATGTTCTACGAACCATGAAAGCTGTGCTGGGCAAGTTTTCAGGGGCAAATGACGCAGCGTGGGTGTGGCTTCATGCATGGCGTCAGTTTCTTTTGTGTCGTATCCTTGAGACTGTTTGCCAGAAAGACGTTTGTGCACCATCTGCAACGAGACAAGCTTTCATATACGTATCGCGATTCTCTTATCAATCCATTTCGGAGTAGGTAAACGCCCTGTGAGCGAAGATTTGAAGTTGGGCCGAATCAACACCTTATCAACTGTGACGCTCGCGATTTTCGGGCTTATTTTGAGCACTGCCGCAGGCTGCGGTCGAGCCCCCGCAACGCAGGCACCCACGCCTCACGCTTTGCCAGTGAAAGTGGAAACCGTGGAGTTGCAGCCGGTGCCGCTGAGCGACAACTATGTCGCCACCATCAAATCACGCCGGTCGGCCACCATCCAGCCGCGGACCAGCGGCAACCTGACCCAAATATTTATCCATTCCGGAGAACTGGTGCGCCAGGGACAACGGCTGATGGAAATTGATCCGAAGCAACAGCAGGCGGTTGTTGCCCAGCAACAGGCGACCGAGCAGCAGGCCCTGGCTGTGTACCAGTTCAACCAGAAGGATATTGTTCGCCAGAAGTCCCTTTTTAGCTCCGGCATCACCAGCAAGCAGGCGTATCAGCAGGCACAGCAGACGTATAACACGTCGAAGGCTACCTATGAGTCTGATGTTGCTGCGGGGAAATCCGCGCAACAATTGCTGGTGTATTACCACATTAGCGCGCCATTCAGCGGCATTGTGGGCGATGTCCCGGTGCATGTTGGGGATTACGTTTCTCCTACCACGATTCTTACCACGGTCGATGAAAACACGCAGCTCGAGGCATACATTTATATTCCAGCAGATCGCGCCGCCCAGGTCCACGTAGGACTCCCCGTGGAGATACTCGGTGCGGATGGCAAGGTGCTGGACCGCACGAAGATCTACTTTGTTTCTCCGCAGGTTGACACCCAATTACAGGCCATTCTGGTGAAGGCCAAAGTGCACGCATCTCCGGATGCGCTGCGCAATGCGCAATTGGTTCGTGCAGTTGTGATCTGGAGCACAGCACCGGCACCGACGGTTCCGGTCCTGGCCGTGACGCAAATCGGCGGACAGCAATTTGTCTATGTCGCAGAGGAACAGAAGGGGCACTATGTCGCCACACAGAAGTCGATAGAGCTTGGCAGCACGGTTGGCAATTCCTATGAAGTGAAAAGCGGCTTGCAGGTAGGGGACAAAGTCATCGTTTCCGGCATTCAGTTCCTGGTGAATGGGGCCCCGGTTCAACCGATCTCATAGATATTTCCGGTAACAATCCGATCGAGCATGGTTCGATCGCTCCTAAAGAAGCAAAACTTTTTGATTCCACGAGGCAGGTTTAACTCAAAGTGTTTGTTGACTTCTTCATCCGACGGCCGGTATTCGCCACAGTCTGCGCGCTGCTGATTATTCTGGCGGGTGCTGTCGTTATTCCGACGCTGCCGATTTCCTTGTATCCCCAGCTGGCGCCGCCGCAGGTAACAGTTGCCGCAGTGTACGTGGGAGCCAGCGCTCAGGAGGTGGAATCAGCCGTAACGGTTCCGCTGGAAGAAGCGATCAACGGCGTGCAAGGAATGGACTACATCACGTCCAACAGCGGCAATGATGGAAGCAGCACCATCACGATTACCTTCAAGACCGGATACAGCCTGGACATCGCCGCGGTTGACGTACAAAACCGCGTCGCCAGCGCGCAGGGGCAACTGCCGGCGACGGTCAACAGTTTTGGTATCACGATTAACAAAGCAACCTCGAATTTTGTTTTCGGCGCCGGCTTCTACGCCGACAATGGCCAATACTCCAACCAATTCATCAGCAATTATGTGGACGTCTTCGTTTCCGACGCGCTGAAGCGGGTTCCGGGCGTGGGAAACACGACCATTTTCGGGGAACGCAAATATGCCATGCGCCTCTGGCTGGATCCGGTAAAAATGGCGGCGCGAGGGCTGACCGCGGCCGATGCGGTCAACGCTTTACAACAACAAAATGTTGAGATTGCAGCAGGCCAGCTCGGCGCACCTCCAATCGATTCAAAACAGCAGTATCAGATTGCCGTCAACGTCATTGGCAGACTGACGACGGCCGAACAGTTCGACAATATTGTCCTGAAGAATTCGCCGAATGGGATTGTTCTGCTGAAGGATGTCGGGTATGCACAACTGGGCGCACAAACCTATGCAACCGACATGAAATTTAACGGGACCAGCGCGGTCGGCATCGGTGTGATGCAACTGAGCAATGCGAATGCGCTGGCCGTCGACAAGGATGCCAAGGCTGAACTGGCAAAGCTTTCCAAGTCCTTCCCACCCGGACTGAAATATGCAATCGCGTTTGATACGACGACCGTGGTCGGCGATTCCATCCGCGAAGTGCTGATCACGCTGGTCGAAGCAATCGTCATCGTGATTATCGTAATTTTCTTTTTTCTGCAGGATTGGCGGGCGACCATTATTCCCACGGTCACAATTCCTGTCTCCCTGATCGGCACGTTTGCATTCATCAAACTCTTCGACTTTTCGATCAACTCCCTGACGCTGTTTGGGATTACTCTCGCTACCGGACTCGTCGTGGACGATGCCATTGTCGTGATCGAAAATGTGCAACGCCACATTTCAGAAGGCAATTCGGACCCGCACGACGCGACCTCCGCTGCCATGAAAGAAGTGACCGGCGCGGTGATCGGGACTTCCCTTTGTTTGATTGCGGTTTTCGTCCCGGTGTCCTTTTTTCCAGTAACGACAGGCATTCTGTACCGACAATTTGCGCTGACCATTGCGTTCTCGATTGCGATTTCCGCTTTCAACGCGCTGACGCTGTCCCCGGCACTTTCCGCGATTCTGCTGCGACCGGAAACGACCCATCATGGACTCTTAAAGGCTGTGGAGCGCGGCATCAAGGGGATGTCCACCGGATATGCGCGCAGCATCCACGCGGTATTGCGCTGGCGATATTTTATGATCGTGCTGTTTGTCGCTGGACTGGCAGCCACGGTTTACATGTACCAGCATGTACCCACCTCTTTTGTGCCACAGGAAGATCAGGGCTACATTATTCTGCAGATCCAGGCGCCTCCTGGCGCAGCGCTATCCTATACGGATCGTATGGCGGACCAGGCGGAGGCGCTGGTAGCCAAGGAACCTGAGGTTGCAGGCTCGTTAGCTATCACTGGATTTAGTTTTTCCGGCACCGCGTCCAATTTCGGCATTGTGTTTGTACCTCTCAAGCCATTTTCTGAACGCAAGGGCGCCAAGCATTCAGCTGCGGCGCTGGTGGCACGGCTGCGGCCCAAACTGTTTGGCATTCCGGGCGGCATCATCGTGGCTTTTGAGCCACCGGCGATTCAGGGCCTGGGTAGCTTTGGCGGTTTTCAGTTTGAGCTGCAGGACACGGGGCAGAACACGCTCACCGATCTGGCCAACGTCGCTAATCAGATTGTCGCCGGCGGGCGGCAGGACAAGCTGTTGACCGGACTTTTCACCCCATTCACCGCCAATGACCCGCTGGTGCAAGTCAGTATCGATCGAGAAAAGGCCCAGGTACTGAACGTGCCACTGAGTCAGATCAGCAGCGCGCTAGGGGTCTACATGGGTTCGGCATACGTGAATAACTTTGTCTTCAACAACCGTTCCTACCAGGTCTATATTCAGGCCGATAAGGAATTCCGCCGCAACACGCAGGACCTGCGATCGTTTTATGTGCGGTCCGACAATGGACAGATGATTCCGCTCGACAGTCTCGTGAAGCTGGTGAATACATCCGGGCCACAGGTCATCAGCCACTACGACCTTTTCCGTTCCGCAGAGATTGATGGCTCTTCCGCGCCCGGCGTCAGCACCAGTCAGGGCCTGGTGGCGATGGAGCAGCTAGCCAAGAAACACATGCTGCATGGCATGCAGTACTCCTGGACCGGATTGGCGCTGCAGGAAATTGAATCAAGCGGCAAAGCGTCGACCATCTTCGGATTGGGAATTCTGGTGGTCTATCTGACGCTGGCGGCGCTCTATGAGAGCTTTGTGCTGCCGTTTATCATTCTTCTTTCTGTCCCAATGGCCGTTCTCGGAGCCTTGGGCGCCATCTCATGGCGTGGACTGTCGAATGATGTGTATGTCCAAATCGGGTTGGTGATGCTGATCGGCTTGGCCGCCAAGAATGCGATTTTGATTGTGGAATTTGCCGAACAGCTACGCGGCCAGGGTCGATCCATTCTGGATGCGGCCATTGAAGCTGCCGAGTTGCGCCTGCGTCCGATTCTGATGACGTCCTTCGCCTTTATTCTGGGGATTTTGCCTCTGGCGTTTGCCAGCGGTGCGGGTCAGTTGGGACGCCACTCGATTGGTACGACCATCATCGGCGGCATGTTCGTTTCGACTGTGCTGAATCTATTTTTTATTCCTGTTCTCTACGTGATTGTGAAAGTAATCCTGGAGAGGATCACCGGCAAAGGGCCGGACCATCCGCAAAATCCATCTCCGGAAATATCTCAGGCATAATTCCCTTTCCATCCGTACTGAAGCTCTGTTTAATACCGGTTCTTCTGAAGGTGTATAGTGCGGAGAAAATGTAGGCGCAGCCTTCTCTTAAAGGAAGGCGGCACGAGATGAAATTCAGAAATCTATAGCATCAGGAGAACCGGTATAGGGCACTATATGCATGAGGAATATTCCGAAGAGTCTTACCGTCCGAACCAATTCCTTAGTCAGCATTCGTGATGCCGCGCCATGAACTTTCTCAGGGTCCTGCCCGCAGCAGGCGAACGTGCCTGTCCGCACAAAAGCCATCCAAACGTTGGAATAATGTTCACTATGAAATACACTCTGTGAGCCAAAATGATCTGCCAAGGATGGATCATGAGACCTATACTGCGTTCGCCATTGGGTGCCGCGTTCTTTTGCTAGCCGTTTCGATTCCACTGACTGCCGAGGTGACTTTTTCGTCGGGCGAGCTTGACCCAACAAAAGACATTTCTTCGCCGCAGCGTGTGGACAAAAGACGCTTGCGCCCGCCACTCATCCGGAAGAATAAAGATTACGTTGGGCGGCCGTTTTGCAGCGGTCGTGGCACCGATTCCCTGGCTCTGGAGACTCAACCCTGCAAAGGCTCCTGAAGCTCCCTTACGAATGTGCGTCGATCCATGGCCGCCTCCGCTTTAACTTCAACCGCTACATTCGTACAGACATCGCATCTACAACATATATATCGACTAATGAGGAAGCATCAATCAATGACCCGAACCGAGCCGGCCCCGACCAACTCTTCAACGCGCTCGATGAAACCCTTGTCCGCGGCTACGCCCAGGCCTTCCGGCTCCAGCACGACGAGATACTCGTCTTTCTGCTCCAGATCCAGCAGCACCTTGCCCTTCCCGGGCGTTGCCAGCATCATCGCGTGCAGGGCTGTGAGGGCGCCTTCCCCAACGCTGTCGAGTGCGATGCGTATACGCATGCTACCTGGCAACTTAATCTTCACATCTTCGAGGGCGGTGATATTGGAGATCGCGAGCTTCGGCGCTGCATCTTCTTCACCACGCAGGAC
>JBDTBI010000100.1:0-6374 GCA_039924215.1 Acidobacteriaceae bacterium | reverse complement strand
TGCTGGATGAACTGGGCTCGGCAACTGACCCGGAAGAGGGTGCGGCCCTGGCAGCCGCAATTGCGGCCCATTTTGTTGCACGGCGCGCATGGTGCCTGATCTCCACGCATCACACTTCATTGAAAGTGTATGCGGCCAATACACCGGGAGTGCAGAATGCGGCCGCCGGCTTTGAGGAGGAGACGTTCGCTCCGACCTATCAAATTCGCATTGGCGTGCCGGGCGTGTCAGCGGGCATCCATATTGCGGAGCGGCTGGGCATGGATGCCGCCCTGGTGGCGGATGCCCGGCAGCGGCTAGGGAAACAGACGGCGGAGATTGGACGCTTTCTGGATCGCCTGCATGCGGACCTGTTGGCGGTGAACACGGAACGCGCGCAACTACAACGGGGCGAACAGGAACTTCTGCAGGAACGCGAGCGGCTGGAGCGGGAAGGCCGTCAGGAGCAGCAGCGCAAGGTGAAGGAGATGGAAGGCAAGCTCGCTTCGCTGCTGAACGCGTTTGAATCGCAGGTGCGGGAAACACTGCGTGGCATTGAAGACCGAACCGCACAGCAAAAGGTCGCAAAGCAGGCTGATCGCGGGCTGGCCAAATTGCGGCGCGAGTTTCGAGAACAAGTAGACGCCACCGTGGTGGCACACCGGACGGGCGCGGACCGCGGCGACCCCAATGCCCAGCCGCACATTGTCCGCCAGGTTGGTGTGGGCGACACCGTGAGATTGCGTTCTCTGGGCAAAGCCGCTGTGGTGCAGCGGCAGGTGGATGACGACAATTTTGAGGTTGCTGCCGGTCAGTTGAAAATGCGGATTCGCCGCAGTGATATTGCGGAGGTAGTCGCTTCGGCAACCGAGCGCACGCAGGCAACGCCGATTCTTGCGGCACGCAGTAAGGGAATCCGTGTTTCCCTTGCGCGCGACAGCACTCGAGAGACAGTCTCCGCCGCGACGGAGATCAACGTGATTGGCCGCAATGTCGAAGAGGCCACGGACGAGGTAGAGAGGTTTCTGGATCAGGCTTTTCTGGAAGGGTTGCCGCGTGTTCGCATCGTGCATGGCGTCGGCATGGGCATCCTGCGCAAGGCGTTGCGAACCTACCTGACGCGGCATCCGCAGGTGGCAAGGGTGAGCGAGCCGCCTCAGAATGAGGGCGGAGCTGGCGCAACCATCGTGGAGCTACGCCAGTAGTCTTACCTGTCGGCGCCCGTTGCTGGCAAAGTCGCCTGTGGCGGTGCTACCATCAGCGCGGCTAGAGTTTGTCAGTGTGCGAAATTCAGGGTGAAATTGGAACCATGGTTCGATCGATAACGGTAGAGCGGGAATATGGAAGCCAGGGCGGCGAATTTGCCCGGCTGCTGGCTGAGCACCTGAAGTGGGAGCTGGTCGACCAGTCGCTGGTTGAGGAGGTTGCCAAGCGCACCGGCGTATCCACCGCCGCAGCAAAGCTGCACGATGAGCGGCTTGATCCCTGGTACAACAAGGTTGGGCGCGCCTTCTGGCACGGCAGCAATGAACGCGCCACAGCCACGGTCACGCGAGAAATTCTGGACACGACCCGGATGACGGAAGTCGTTCAGGAAGTGATGAAGGAGAAGGCGCGGGCGGGAAATTGCGTCATCGTGGGCCGCGGTGCATCGGCCGCGCTGCACGGAACCCAGGGCTGCTTCCATATTTTCGTCTATGCCTCTACAGCGCGCAAGGCTCGCTGGTTTGAGAAAGCTTTCCCTAACAAAGCCCCTCTGGCGGAGCGAGAACTGGCGGCAACCGATCAGCGGCGCGCGGAGTATGTCGAGCATTTCTATCGCACTGTATGGAACGATTACCGCATTTACCACCTGATGCTGAATTCCTGCATGGGATTCGACGCAATGATCGGCGCCACCATTGAGGCCACAGCGTTGTAAGCAGCGCTCCCATCACCACTCGATTGCACCTGCTCATGCCGTTTCGTTCCAGCTCGCGCGAACTTCCTGTGGGGAGCATGGATCAGAGAGTGAATCTCTGATTTTTGCGCAGCATTTCTGCCGGAACAATTGCGTGGCGACCAATTCCTCAGTTTTGGAGAAAGTAGAGCATTTGCTATGGAAACATCGACAACTACAAACGTGCCCCGATTGAATGCGGAGTTTCTCAAGAGCCATCCCGAGCTGGCACCGGGAATCGCAGATCCTCCTCTGCCGGAAAAAGTGCTGCAGTTTGGCGCGGGCGTGTTTTTGCGCGGTTTCGTGGACTGGATGATCGATGGCATGAACCGCAAAGGTCTGTTCGGTGGCCGAGTGGTCGTGGTGAAATCAACCAGCCATGGACGAGCGGCAAAACTGAACCAGCAGGACGGAGCCTACACCCATCTTGCGCGTGGTCTGCAGAACGGGCGGCTGGTCGAAGAGAAGAGCGTTATCACCTCGATCAGCCGTGCCATGGATACCGCCACTGAATTCGATGAGTATCTGCGCTGTGCGCACAATCCAGACCTTCGTTTCATCGTCTCCAACACGACGGAATCTGGCATCGTCTACCGCGCTGAAGACAAACCGAGCGATCGACCACCGCAGTCGTTTCCGGCAAAGCTGGTGCTGTTGCTCATGGAGCGTTACAAGGCCTGCAGCGGCGACCTGTCCGGGGGATTTATTTTTTTGCCGTGCGAGCTGATCGAGCACAATGGCGACACACTCAAAAAGACGATCCTGCAAACGGCGGTGAATTGGAACCTCGATGCGAAGATCGTGGAATGGATCGGCAACGCCAACACATTCGCCAATACTCTGGTGGACCGCATCGTGCCGGGTTTCCCGCACGAGGAAGCGGAGGCGCTGTGGCAGGATTGCGGCTATATCGACGAGTTGTTCAATGTCTCCGAAGTGTTCCATCTTTGGGTCATCGAAGGTCCGGCTGCGCTGGCCGAAGAGCTACCGCTGCGGGAGGCGGGCTTCCATGTGATCTTTGCCAAGGATGATACGCCGTATCGCGACCGCAAAGTGCGCATCCTGAACGGCGCGCACACCAGCACGGTGCTGGCCGCATACCTCGCGGGAGAGAATCTGGTGGGGGAATGCATGCAGGACCCGCTGATCGCCGGGTTTATGGAACGCGCGATGTATGAGGAAGTTATTCCGATCCTGACGCTGCCAAAGGCGGAGCTGGAGGCATTCGCCGCCTCGGTCTTGGAACGCTTCCGCAATCCATTTCTCAAGCATGCCCTCCTCAGCATTTCCCTGAACTCAGTTGCAAAGTACAAGGCGCGCGTGCTGCCGTCGGTCGAACAATATCTTGCGATGAAGGGAAAGCTTCCCGCTCGCCTGACATTCAGCCTGGCGGCGCTGATTGCTTTTTATCGTGGCACTGAGATTCGGGAGGGTGCGTTAATTGGCCATCGCGATGGAGAAGAATATCGCATTCAAGATGACATAACGATACTCGAGACCTTTGCCGCTCTGTGGTCGGAATTGGATGGAACCACCGGCGGCATTCACAAGTTGGCCGATGCCATTCTGCGCCGGGAAGACTGGTGGGGCAAAGACCTGCGACAGCTTCCCGGCACGTCCGCAGCCATCGGTGACTCTCTGGAATCGATCCTGAATCACGGAATGCGGGCCAGCCTGCAACCGGTGGGCTAACCCATCTTCCTGGAGATTCTTTGCCCGCAGTCGCCAGCAACAGGGAAACCGATCTAGCGAAAACCATCCAGAGAGAGCGTGAGGGAGGACGCAGGCGTCGCCTCGAAACTCTGTTCGCACACAAAAAGAGTTTCCGCTCCGTGCGTCTCCGCCTTACATCCTAGGCGCTGCGTACCCAGCAGAACTTCCGCATTGTGGGCGGGAAACAACTCTGCATCGAGCCGGATCTGCCGGATCGCGATGGTTCCCTTGTGCACCTGTAGCGTCAAGGTGGAACGGCCATTGGCATGTCGCTGCTGAAAACTTCCCCACGCCGTAGGCGTAGACCAGAAGCAGCGAAAATTCTGGTCGTGGATCAGCGGATGAATTGCCAGTTCGCGCGTAACTCCGTTGTAGCGGAATCCTGACAGCATCGGAATCGCCCCCCAGCTGGCCATCGCTCTAGCGTAGTGGCGGCCGTATTCAGCTTCATTCCAGGGGTTGGCTTTTTCTCCGTCGTAACGGGCCCGGATGTTCTCAATGCATTGCACGCCGTCATCCACCATGCCATGGTTCATCATAAGAATGGCCACCGCATACTCGCTGCCGGTGAAGTTTTCGGAGTAGTAGGGAAAGGGAATTTCAGGGCGTTCGCTTCGGCTGTAATCGCACACAATCAAGGCGCTGTCATCATTCAAGGTAAAGGCACGTTCCACAGAGGGAGCGTCGTACATGTTTTTTCTGTAGTTGTATTTGTAGATGGACTGAAGCGCCTTCCGCATATTCGACTCATTCAGCAGTGGACCCATGCCGGCAAGATCGGCAATATACTGGCCCAGCAATTGGTCAATCAGGCAGCCGGAACCCGCCTGAAAATCAGGGTGCAACGTGTCCTTCGTGCCCATGCCCTCGCGAAGGCCATCCGCAATCTGATTTTCTGGAATGCCCCGAACCTGCTGAATGTAGTATTCGCCATTGAACAAGTTGGCGTCTGTCCAGCGACTTCCCTGCTCAAAGAGTCGTTTGCATTCCGACGCAAATTCGGCATCGTCTACCGCCGTCGCCATTTCGCTGCAGGCTTTCAGCGCGGCCAGATACCAGCCTTCGCACAGCGGATTTGGACCGTAGAATTCGATGTCATACGTGTTGTGCTGTACGCCTTCCATTACGCCATCTTTGTTGGCGTCCCATCCACCGGGCTGCCATGCGTAAGCGAGCGCCCGCTTGCAGGCTGGCCACAGCTGACGCAACCAGTCCAGATCCGCACATAATTTCCAGTCAAGATACAGTTTTACAATTTGCCCCATTTGCCCATCGGCTGCGGCGGCGCCCCAGTGTTCTATGCCCAGCGGAAGTTTATGGCGAAAGTCCATGTGGCCGCGTTCGTCCGTCGAGTAGCCAAAATTAGTGCTGCGCATGGAACGGGCGAGCGACGGAAAGACAAACTGCGTGGCAACTTCATAGTTCCAAACATGGGTGCACGTGCCGAAGCCCCAGCCCTTGCCATCCCCGCAGCCTTCAAAGCCTTGAAAGCTTCCATCGGCAATACGGAAACTCGTATTCGACACCAGCGTGGACAGATTCGCGGATGCGGCTTCGATCACACCTGCGGGCAGCGTCGAGGTTTGCAAGGCCTGGAGGAACTGGCGCGTGCTGGTTTCAAGTTCCGGCAGATTTTGCTGGGCATAGGTTGCAACCTGCCAGGCATCTCGAAAACGCGTGCAGTAGTAATTGCCCAGGGCAGCATTTCCTTCTCCCTTAGGGGCATCCCAGCCGCAGACGGCGGGTGTGCGGTTCGGCAAATGCCAGGACAGCAGAAACCGAAACGTGCGGCTTTCTCCCGGAGGAATCGTGTGTCGAATGGATACAGAGCCAATCCCGGAATGCGATGCAGACTCCTGCCCGAGATCCCCGGTTTTGGAAAATGAATCGAACCAAAAGGTCTGGACGCCCATGTTCCATTGGTTGTCGTGCAAATAGGGACGCACAGCAATCTGCCCCCCCGGCGCTTCCAGAGCTACCAACGCGATCGAGCCGAGACCGGGATCGTCCGCTTGAAGCGCAGGATCATGCATGAAAATGCCTTGCATACCGGCTGAAGTTCTTTTCTCGTTTTCTCGATCATGGCCCTTGCCAATCGGATTATCCAGCGACCACGCGATAACGGCTTCCGCGGAGTGTTGTCCAGGATTGCGCACGTCGTAGGTGAGCAGGGTACAGGGCAGTCCTGACAAATCCGCGTCAATTGGCTGAAAGGGCGAAAAGGCGTCCAGCGATATCAATACAGGAACAGCATCGTCGTGAAATTCAAGATGCGCCATGGGAAAGGAACCGTGAAATGTGACCTCTGCGAGGCGCGGCAGCCCAGGTACATTGGCAGACCCCATATTGTCCGGTTTCAGGTCATACGGGGGCAGAAAGCGGCGTTCGAGCACGCGGCTTACAGGTGCCTCCTTCCCGGCCTTGACCCAGACGGCAGGAAAGGCATAATCAGGAGAATTCCCGACATCCGGGTGGTTGAAAATTTCCCAATCTGTTAGATTCCCACGCCCACCCAAGCCAATTCCGCCAGTGCCGATGCCTCCCAATGGAAAAGAAATCCGAGAGAGTCGCCTGCCCGTGAAGGTGCGTGGAAATTGAATGCCCGATGAGGAATCAATAGCGCTCGACTCACGCCTTTGCTTCCCATGTTGTAGGCCTTCTGCGCCTGCGTGCTGGCCGTCTGCTTCTGCCATGGACGGTTTTGTGAAACCAGGGGCTGCCATGGCGGCAGTGGCGCTTCCAG
>JBDTBI010000099.1:0-4441 GCA_039924215.1 Acidobacteriaceae bacterium | reverse complement strand
GAGCAGATGAAACTCTCGCCAAGCTGGGGCAAGGCGGACTTAGATCAAGTACCGGAGAGAGTACGGAGCGCCATCGAATTGTGCCGGTGGACACCAGAGCTGAAGGATCCCTCCGCGGCCCGGCAGAGAATGGCATCCTACTACGGCAACCTTGCACAGATGGATGATTGTGTCGGGCAAGTCCTGAGTGCGCTGACTCGTTTAGGTCTGGACCGCAACACCATCGTCATCTATACCGCCGACCATGGAGAGATGCTCGGTGATCTTGGGCTTTGGGACAAGTTCCAATTCTACGAAGGTTCCTGCGGCGTTCCTCTCACCGTACGCATGCCAGGTATCGCTCCGGGAATCTGCCAAACGCCTGTCAGCCTGATTTCACTTTCTGCCACGCTGACCGACTTGTGCGGTGTCCCAGCCCCCGGCCCCAGCGACGGCAAGAGTTTCGCCGGGCTGGTGCGACAACCGGATTCCAACGTGGACCACGGCCCCGTTTTTGCCGAGTTCAGCCTCGGCAATGACAGCGCCAAGTACATGATCCGTGACGGCGATTTCAAATACACCTACTGGGTGCACGACATGCCGGAACTGTACGATCTGCGCTCCGACCCGCAGGAGCTGCACAACCTCGCCCGGCAACCGAAATACAATGCCACAGTCGAACGGCTGCAGAAAAGGCTCTTCGAGTGGCATCGACCGGCCGAGACCTAACACTTTCTCTGTCCACCTTCTCTTCGAGAACCGCGATTCTGACTTCGAGGTACAGCGGATTTATGGCAGAGATAAGCCCGTTCCAGAAATCGATCTGCTCGAGTGTAAGCCACTCCACGTACAGAAATCAGCGATCATCAAAAGGTCTCAATAAGGGATGCACTTGGCACTGATGGGCCCGGCTAGACGTGGAAACTCTGCGCAGGTAGCTGATTCTGAGAGCCAGTCGGGAATGGTATTTTTCCGGCAGCTTTTCGGGCGTAATGTGGCGTGATTCTGTATTCATTTGTGCCTGCGGAGGCCATTTTTTCGGCCTCCGTAGACAATGTGCCCCCAGCGGGGCCAGCCGTTTTCGGTGCAGGTAGAGATTGACCAGCGCAAAGGCTGTCAGCATCCACTCAGCGACAGCAGCGCTGCCCACGGAACAACCTAGTTCATCTCATCGAGAAACAACCCCCACTTGCCTTTGCGGCCATGCTTCTCACAGCTCGACTGACCCGCCAACGTCCGCTGAAAATGTCCACCGCAACGAATTTTCTTGTTAGGCATTTAAATAAATCCTAAGACGATAGGAAAGCCTCGGTAAGTACCGGCGTTTTCGCGCTTTGTGGACGAAGCCGACCAGCTTCAACGTGAGCAACAAGCCCTCTTCCCAAACGGATTGTCGGCTAACGGAGAGCTGGTCTTGATGCTCTCGGCACCTCAGTTCACGGCCGCACCAACTGCGGCCGTTTTCCGGCATCCGCCGACACTACGCCCCCAACGGGGCCAGCTGTCTGCAGTGATGGTAGAGATCGACCAGCGCGAATGGAGTCAGCTCCCCACTCGTGATTCTTCTTCAGTCCTCGATACCGCACTTTGGTATATCCAAACACCGCTAGGATACGAGCGGACCACTTCCTTCTATTGCCAAGTGCTTGGCCGCCCAGGTTGACGCGTGGCGAAAATATTTGAAACTGGTTCCCAGGCAGCCAGCACGGATAAGGTATTCCTCCAAAAGGGAGTGCCGCCGACATCGACGGACATGCGTTCCCTGCCCTCGATACCCTTCCCTGGTCAGGCTTTTGTTGAAGACTTTCGCGGCCATGCAGTCTGTCCGCTGCCTCGGTAAGCTAGATTGGCGATCTGGCCGGCACGGGCGCAGCTGATTCCCGTTTCGACCGGAGCGTTCGGCTCCTTGCGAGACTTAATGCATTCAAAAAAGTTTTGCATATGATCAATCGTGCCGTCGTGGAAGCTGTCCTCTTTTAGAACTGGATTTTTTCCACGTTCCGCATCCTCTCGGTAGATGCCAAAACCACTGCGGTCAATCTTCAGCGTCGCCTCCGTCCCACGAAATTCAAGGCCGCCGTCATCAATCGAAGAACTCATCATGCCCTCATACACGACATCGAACCCGGGATAGCGGAATGCTGCCTGGATGGTGTCGGGGCATTCCCATTGCTTGAAGATATATTTGTCCCCAAGCATCTGTGCGTCGCGCGGAGTGTCGGATTTCATAGCCCAATGCGCTACGTCGATCCAGTGGGTGAACAGATCGGTCATGGCCCCGCCGCCAAAATTCCAGAACCAGCGCCAACGATAAAATTTCTCCAGGCTAAACGGCTGCTCTGGAGCAGATCCTAGCCAACGTTTCCAGTCCAGTTCCTGCATCTCGACGGGCTTCAGCGTCCCCCGTCCATAATTCTGCCACCAATACGTCCTGACCTGAGTAATCCGTCCGAGACTTCCCCCCTGAATCAAATCCACAGCATCTCGAAAGTGGGGCCAACTGCGCTGTTGCATGCCACATTGCAGAATCTGCTTGCTCGAGCGGACTGCGTGGGAGAGTGTGGCGGCTTCCTCTATGGTGTGGGTCACCGGCTTTTCAAGATACACGTCTTTGCCCGCTGCCAGAGCATCAACGGCCATACGAACATGCCAGTGATTCGGCGCTGCGATGAGCACGGCATCGGTATTCGCCTCTAGCACTTCGTGATAATCAAGATGCGTGGTGGCGATGCCATGGGATCGCTCCTTGACAGCATCGCGGCGAGGCGCATAGACGTCGCTCACGGCCACGATCTGAACAGGACCGGCCTTCGCGGCAGAATTAAGAAGGGTGTTCATCCGGCCACCGGCGCCAATCACGCCAATCCGAAGCGTGTCATTTGCCCCCAGCACTTTGGTCGAGGCAAGCGCTGTGAGTCCCCCGGCAACGACGAAACTGCGACGATTCAGCTTATAGGTCATGGCATTCTCCTGGTTTTGTTTCCCAATGATCTTATCAGCGGCCACAGCAATCTGCAGACAAAAGTACTTTTTGAACGGCCGCTGACGGCAAGGTGTTAATTTCGAGTGGATACACTCGAAGCAGGATGGGTCCACGCTGTTCGTTCCGAATTGCCGCAATGATGATCGGGCTCTTACTTAATGGAAGACGGGTGCGCAATTTATTTGGAAGCCCGGCCCGGCGGACATAATATTGGGCGATTGGTGGCAACATCCAGATCGAGGCACCGTTGCAGATCATCGCACTCTGGGTGGGGTCACATCATCGGGAATACGAATTGAGCGGAAAGAGCAGAGACACAATGTCCCGTGATCAAGACAAGATGAGCCGGCGCGACTTCCTGCAGGTGAGTGCGGGTGCCGCAGGGGCCTACCTGATCCCAGCCCAGCAAGCACAAGGAGCGACGCATCCATTCGGCTCGTCAGTCCCTAACGTCACGGACGAAATGCGAACGACGGTGATCTCCGCGCCAGCACACGCAGAAGCCGAGGAGATGCGCGGCCGATTTCTTGTTCCGCCCATGGACTGCCGCCCCCACACGCGTTAGTGGTGGATGGGAAACGCACTGACGAAAGAAGACATCACCCGGCAACTGGAGCAGATGCATCAGCAAGGAATTGGCGGCGTTGAACAGATCACGATGGATCCTGTTTACGAGCGTGGCAATCACCCTTACCTTTCACCCGAGTACTTCGACTTGATTACCCATGCCATTCGCGAGGCAAAAAAACACAACATGGAATTTTCGCTGAATTTCGGCGGACCCGGCTGGATCTGGGGTGGCACATGGATTCCTAAGCGGTGTCGCAATCAAAACCTTTTAGCAAGTTTCATGGATATTACGGGAGGGCAGATATTCCAGGGGGATTTGCCTACAGTCGCCGTATTGAATCCCCACGACGTACCCCGCTCACGGCCCAAGATCCTGCCTGAGGACCGGCTGGTTGCGGTAGTGGCAGCCCAGATCACGGAAGGCCGGCTGCAACCTTCGTCTTTAACTGATCTCACGCCTCATGCTCACCGGCGACGTCTCACGTGGAGTATGCCACCCGGTCATTGGCGTGTAATGGCATTCTGGCTGGTGGACAATAGCCCACAATTCGCGGTCGATCAAGTAAGCGTCATCGATTACTTAAGCAAGGACGCGATGCAATATTATTGCGACACCCTGGGAGGAAAATTTCGGGCCGCCTTCGGCGATGAATTCGGCAAGACCGTGAAATCCATGTTTGGAGACAGTTTCGAAGTACCCAATTTCCGCAATGGGATTTATTGGAACGACGGGATGGTGGAAGAGTTCAAGAAACGCAAGGGGTACGACCTCGTGCGCTTTCTTCCAGCCCTCTGGTACGACATGGACGACCTTTCGCCTGCGATTCGTTACGATGTGAATGAATTCCTGGCGCAGGTCGGGATGGATGCGTTCTTTGGAACGTTCCTGGGATGGTGCCATCAGAACGG
>JBDTBI010000098.1:0-3193 GCA_039924215.1 Acidobacteriaceae bacterium | reverse complement strand
GTGGAAGTCGGAGAGATGCAATGACTTCGCCAACAGCATGTTCTTTGCCGTCGACGAGTACCGCGATGATCTGTCGTCGACGAGGCTCGGCGATTGCATTGAAGACATCGGCGGTGGTAGCGGCACGCGGCATGAATGTCATAATATTCCCATATGGGAATATGCCAAGAGAAGAAACGATATGCGATGTCTGCCGATTCCGGACCACTGCAGGATGTATCCCCTGTAAACTTGTCCTACCAGCTAGATTCAGGCTTCCCCGTCTGCGCCACGCTGAGCAATTCCGCGATTCTTTAGAGGAGAGCCATGAAATTCAAAAATATTCTTAGCATCTGCATTGCCGCTGCAATGGTAGTTCCGGCGATCGGGCATGCCGCATTCGGCCAGAGTTCCAACTCGCTGATCAACATCCATGTTTCACAGAACGTGCCGACAGTGAATTACTGGGCCCGCGGATCCACGAAGGTGGGATTCACGGGGACAGCGCTGCTGCCGCGCGCCGAAGGCGAGGCGAAAGTAAGCAGTGCGAAGGGCAGCCTTCAGATTGAAGGAGATTTCAAGGGACTCGATGCACCGACAAATTTTGGCCCTGAATATCTTGTCTACGTGTTGTGGGCCATTACCCCGGAAGGCCGGGCAAGCAATCTGGGCCAAATTTTTGTCAAGAACGAGAAAAGCAAAGTCAGCGTGACGACCAAGCTGCAGACATTCGGCATGATGGTGACAGCAGAGCCGTACTTTGCGGTCAGTTTCCCCAGCCAGAAAGTGGTGATGGTAAACACCGTTCTGAAGAATACAAAAGGCACAGTCGCCGAGGTGAATGCAAACCTGGAACTGCTGCAGCGCGGAGACTATTCCGACGCCACGTTTCACGGTTACACCATGCAGAAAAACGTGCCGCTGGATCTGTACCAGGCCCGTAATGCAGTGAGAATTGCCAAGATGGAAGGTGCTGCGAAGTATGCTCCGGGCGCGCTGTCCAAGGCGCAGCAGGCGTTGAACCAGGCGGAAGATTATCAGACCAGGAAACAGAAGAATTCCATTCCGACGGTTGCTCGACAGGCAGTGCAGGCTGCCGAAGACGCTCGCTCCATCGCCGTGAAGCGAGAGCAGCAGGAAAAAATCGCGGCGCAGCAGGCGGCATCGCAGCAGGCGCAGCAAGCATCGGCACAGCAGGCGCAGCAGGCACAAGAGGCGCAGGCACAGGCTCAGGAACAAGCCGCCCATGAGACGCAACAGCGGATAGCGGCGGACCAGGCGGCAGCAAGAGCTTCCGAGGCGAGAGCCGCCGCGCAGCAGGCGGCACAGCAGGCCGGTGCCCAGGCCCAGAGTGCCCAAGCAGCAGCAGCGAAGGCCGTCGCGGAGCGGGAAGCTCTTCGGCAGCGCCTGTTGGCCCAGTTCAATCGCGTGCTTCCTACCACCGACACGCCTCGTGGCCTGGTGGTGAACATGGGCGACGTGCTCTTCAGTATCGCGAAGGCAGATTTGAAATCGCCGGCGCAAATTGCCCTGGCGCGCCTTTCGGGCATCCTGGCAAGCTACCCCTCGCTCCACCTCTCGATTGAGGGATACACCGACAGCACCGGAACCGCTGCTTTCAATCAAACACTGTCGGAAAAACGGGCCGATGCCGTACAAACCTATCTGGCCAGCCAGGGAGTACCAATGGGCTCCATGACCGCAACAGGACTTGGCCCATCCAATCCCGTGGCGGACAATTCAACCGCAGCGGGCCGGCAGAAAAACCGGCGCGTGGAGATTGTCATTTCCGGCGAGGTGATCGGCTCCAAGATCGGCACAGCCGCCGCACCCGCACCGAGTGGAAACTAACAGCACTTCTATCACGATAGATCCACCGCGATACATCCCCCCGCATTCCCTGCAAGGGAGGGCGCTCCGCTTCGAGGCGTTCGGATTGCAGCAAGATATCCGAACGCCTCGAACTTTTGCAACGCTCCCAGATTCCACCTTCGGCAGTACCGCGACTAGAGCGAATTTCCTATCGGTGCAGTTGAGACGGTACATCTCCGCACGGCTTTTTCTCAAGAAAAGCCGCTCATCGTCGAACTTAAGATAGCGATAGGAATAGGAAATCTGCTCTAAGATGTTCCGATAACGGATGCAGGCACGACCTGCGTCCTGATCTTCTGCGTGGAAAGGTGACTACGCGATGCGTTTGACCGGAATCAGCCGAAAGTGGATGGCATGGGGCGGCGCCCTTTTCTTTGCAGGCACATTGTGGGCCGCACCGCGAAGCACAGCCACTCGGCCCAGTCAGGGCCTTTCACACAACGCGGCTGACATTTATCCGTTCCTTGGCGTGGACTGGGGCGGAAATACATTTGTGGGTTCAGCCGTGCCGTTCGGCATGGTCAAGCTGGGCCCGGATATGGAGACCTTCGACGGAAGGCGCTCTGGATTCGGCTACATGTCGGGCGGCCAGATCATCGGCTTCTCGCACCTGCACCTGAGTGGTGCGCAGGGCAAGTACGGCAATATCCAGGTCATGCCGGTGACCGGCGAGCTGCACCTAAACGATATCGCGTCGCCCCGCGATGAGGAGATCAACACCGCCGGGTACTACTCAACTCGGCTCATTCGCTATGGTATTCGTGCGGAACTGACCAGCACGCGCCGCGTGGGCATGCACAGGTATACGTTTCCCGCAGCGCAACAGGCGCACATCACGGTAAACCTCGCCGCTTGCCTTGGCCATGGCTTCGGCCCGGAGGACCAGCGCTTTGTCGGCGCCGAGGTGCATGTCACCTCCAACCGCACGGCGGAAGGTGTGGCGCGTTTCCGAGGCGGCTGGAATGAAGGCGGCGAATATCGCGTGTATTTTGCGATCGGCCTCGACACGGCAGCGCAAAGCGTGCAGACGTGGACCGGACCTGTTGTGCCGCTGCACCCGATGTTGCCCATGGGGGTTCATGCCCCATTGCCTTCTCTGACGGCAACGCTCAGCGACGCGCGTGAAGCGCAGGTGAACAGCGACAATTTGATCGGCGTGTCTTTTAACTACGGCACGCATGCCGGCCAGGTGATTCAGGCAAAAGTCGGCATTTCCTTTGTGAGCGCAGCGCAGGCGAAAGAGAACATCGCCAAGGAAATTCCAGGTTGGAATTTTAGCGGGGTGCATCAGGCCTCCGTCGCGCTGTGGAATCGCGCGTTGAGCACCGTGACGCTGAACGGC
>JBDTBI010000097.1:0-4580 GCA_039924215.1 Acidobacteriaceae bacterium | reverse complement strand
GCGGCATCCTTCACGCTCCCGCAAACTGCGCGCATTTCTCGACGGTGTTCGAGAAGCCTAGCTTTGCCAGATACGACGAATCACATTGCATCAGGGAAAAGGCCGCTCCATTTCGAGCGGCCTTTTTGATTTAATTTGGTGGAGTCAAAATGATTTTGCTGGCTTCGCCGCTCTTCAGCAGATCCATCCCATGAGAAAACTCACTCATAGCAAGTCGATGGGTGATAACTGGGAATAAATCCAGCTTGCCAGCCTTCAACAACGCCTCCATCTGGAACCAGGTCTCATACATTTTCCGGCCATTGATGCCTACTACAGTTGCACCCTTAAAGATGATGTCGCGAGCAAAATCCAGTTTTACAGGCTCAGAAGGAATGCCTAACAGGGAAACTCGGCCACCGGTGCGCAATATCTCAAAGCCGAGCCGCATTCCGTCAGCATGGCCGGACATTTCCAGCACCACATCGACGCCGATACCGCCGGTTACCTGCGCAATCGCGGCAGCCACGTCATCGTTCATTGGATCCATAACAAAATCTGCGTGCATGTCACGGGCCAGCTGGCGACGATGTTCGTTGACTTCCAGCGCGTAGACTACCGACGCACCGCAAGCCCGCGCCACTGCAATGGCAAACAGGCCAATCGGCCCGCATCCAACAACCGCGACGCTGCGTCCGGCAATCTCTCCAGCCAGCACCGAGTGCACGGCATTGCCCAATGGGTCAAGGATAGAGCCGTATTCGCGGGGCAGCGTGGGATCGAGCTTCCAGATATTCGACTCCGGAATGACGACATAGTTTGCAAAGGCGCCGTTTGAGTCTACTCCGATAATTCTTACGTTCTGACAGACGTGTGCCTGGCCAATGCGGCACTGCAGACACTTGCCGCAAGCAACGTGCATTTCGGCGGAAACAAAGTCACCCGGCCGCACAGTTGTAACCTGTTCTCCGGTTTCGGCGACAGTGCCGCAAAATTCGTGCCCAGGGATGAGAGGTGGATGTATGCGTCCCTGAGCCCATGGATCCCAATCGTAGATGTGCAGATCGGTACCGCAAACACTGGCCGACTCGACTTTTACCAGCACATCCCTGGGCCCATACGCAGGAACAGGCACTTCACGAATTTCGATGCCGGCGTGCGCTCCTGCTTTTACGATGGCCTGCATAGATTGGGACATCTCTACTCCCGCGAAACAGTGTGATCCCTATGTCAGGGCCAAAACACTGTAGTGTATCAGGGGCAAAACGGGGTCGATGCTGAGACTCATTCCACAGAAGGTCAACGCTCGCGTCCGTCTTTGACTCCACAATGGATACGCAATTGATTTCCGACCAGATGCGCGGCCTCCCGCAGGACCGCAGGATCATTACCGAAGCCGTCCAGCCAGTGGACCTCCGGCTCGTTGCGGAACCACGTACACTGCCGCTTGGCGTAATTACGATGGGCTTGCTGTGTCGCAGCGATTGCTTCCTCGCGGGTCAGTTCCCCATGCAGCAGCATGACGGCCTGTCTGTACCCAAGCGATGTCAGGGGGCGGCAATCCGGCCCATACCGGGCGAGCAGCTGTTCGGTTTCCTCCACCAACCCGCGGGAAAACATGTCCGCTGCGCGTTCATTGATGCAAACATACAACTCGGGTCGTGGTGGATTCAATCCCATGCGCAGGATGCGAAATCCACGCAGTGGATCGCGTCCGGCTTTCCAGGCGGCCGACATGGGCTGCCGCGCAGCGATCGAAACCTCAATTGCGCGGATCAGCTTCGGTGCGTCATTCGGATGAATCCGCGCGGCCGAGGCTGGGTCGAGGCGCCGTAGAACCTTCGCCAAATAGTCCGCACCCCGTTTGCTCGATTGTTCGCGCAGTCGCTGTCGCAGGGACTCCGAACGCTGTGGACCGGGAAATAATCCGTCCAATAACGCGCGCAAATAGAGGCCCGTTCCACCCGCCACAATCGGCAGGTTTCCTCTAGCAGCAATCGCAGCCAGACTGGCGCGCGCATCCCGTGCGTAGTCTCCCGCGGTGTAGGCTTGATCGGGCGTGACCACATCAAGCATGTGATGAGGAGCGCGTGCGCGTTCTTCTGGTGAAGGTTTCGCAGTCCCAATTTCCAACTCGCGATAGACGGCAACGGAGTCGCAGCTGACAATCTCGCCGGAAAAACATTCAGCCAGGTGTACGGCCAGCGAGGTCTTCCCACTGGCGGTTGCACCGTGCAACACCACCAGCAACGGTGGCGGAACATTCATCTGGGGGTCACGCAAGGAAGCCTCCTGATATTCTCGATCGGCAACCCATCGTTGCATGCAGCCATCAGTCGAAAGAAGGGCTGTGCATGCTTCCTCCCCCAATCGAGCTATCTCCGCTTCGGCGAGTGCTACCAGAACCGCCACCAGCGAGCGAGAAAGATGGTATGCCAGCCAGCACGAATCGCACAGAAAGCGAGAATCGCAAGTGCAATCCAGATGAGCCCGACCGCCTGGCGGCGACGCAGCGAACCTTCCGCCGGAGAAATCATTGCCGGGTGTACTGTCCTGTTTCTTCGTTGTAGAGAAAATAGAAGCGTAAAGCCAGGTACGGCCCCTTGAACTGCTTCGGCAGGGGTTGAAACGGTCCCGCTCCAGTGATGCCGCCCCACGCGGCGCGATCCAGCGATACATCACCGGAAGGCCCAATCAACTGCATCTGTTTGATGCTTCCATCCGGCATGATGATGAACTGGATGGCGACCTTGCCCTGCTTCAACAAGGGAGGTCGGGCGGCTTCTGGAATCAGCAAATCCCAGCTTGCCTGCGTCGCTTGAATTACCTGGCGAAGATACGGGCCAAAGTCCACACCCATGGTGTCACTGAGAACTTCCACTTGAGACTGTGTACCGGGGTGATCGATAGGAAGGTTCTCACCGTTGTCGCCACTGCTCCCGTTCGACCGGGCAGCATTCTGCTCCGCCTGGCGAATCATCTGCCCCACAGACATCTGGGGCTGATTGCTGGCGTGATTCTGCTGAGATTTCGATGGCTTCTGCTCCGCTTGTTTGCGTGCCAACTCCAACTTACTTGCACTGGGCGCAGAAGGAAGCTCCTCCGTCGTCTGAGAAGGTGGAGCGGTACGCGCCTGCTGTTGCTGCGGTGGCACAGGCCTTGGCTGCGGCGGAGCCGGTTGTTGCGACCGCTCCGCCCTTTGCTGCGGCCGCGGCGGCGGCGAGGGGCGGCCCGCGCGTCGCATCGCCTCCAGCTCCTGAGTCGTTTTTTGATCGAGTGTTGGGTGCTTGGTCTGGGCGACGTGATTCTGGTCGGAGATGATGTTCGTCGGTGGAGGCTTCTTTTTCACTAAATCCGGAGGCATGCTCAGGTAGACCGTGTCCGGCTTCTTCTGCGGATTGACCGGCACAGGGTTGACGACAGTAGCGGAGCGGAACAGTTTCGGCCTGGGGCCGTAGAAAACCCACCAGAAGATCAGCAGATGGAAAATGAGCGAAACCCAGATGGCCTCGCGCACACGCGCGGACAGCCGCTCCCCCTCCAAGCTGTCGATAACATCGAGCAGATCATGAGGCGAATGAGAATCGTAGCGAGCATGCAAACGGTCGAACTTCGGCTCGGTTGGACTCTCGGGCGGACTCGGAGGCGTTTCAGTTGCAGCCATCGATATTGGACAACATTGGCCCCGCTATTGTTTCAGTGCGGTGAACCATTACCCACATTGCGTATCCGTCCTCCATTGTCTCACCCTTTGTCCAATCAGGCTCTACCCAGCTCAGTTTCCACAAGGGTAGAATCGCATATGTGAATGCCAGAGTTATCACTGTCAGCGACTCCTGTTTTCGCGGCCTTCGCGCCGACCGCTCCGGACCGGAGGTTGTCCATTGCCTGCAGAAGGCGGGTTTCGTCGTTGACGGGAACCAGATTGTTCCCGATGACGTGGTCCAGGTTGCCGCCGCGCTCCGCGCGCAGGCAGGGCAAGCCAGACTGGTTGTCACCACAGGAGGTACGGGCATTGCCGCCCGCGATGTCACGCCAGAGGCCACGCGAGAGGTCTGTGAGCGCATTCTGGAAGGATTTGGCGAACAAATGCGACGTGAAGGACTGAGCTATACCCCCTTTGCCCTCCTGAGCCGTGCCGTTTCCGGGACCCTTGGCAGCAGCTTGATCGTCAATGTACCGGGCAATCCACTGGCAGCCGTCCAATCGCTGGAAGCCGTGCTTCCCCTTATTCCTCACGCGCTGGCTCTGTTGTCGGGCAACACAGAACACCCTGACCCAGGCCATGCACACGAAATGGAATAAACTGCCGGCACACTCGCACCCCAGGAAAGCCCTGTACGATAACTTGGTGTCTCTTCGCGAAAGTTCCTTTGATTAGCAAATGATACGGAAACTCTGGATCCATCTGGTTCACTTGAAATTGGCGCTGTTGCTCTGGCTCAAGCCCCTCGGATTTTTTGGTGTGTGCGTCCTTGGGGCACTCGACGCCAGCTCAATCGCCATCCCAATGGATCCGATCATTGCGGTGTATGTTTGGGGGAATCGTAAGGATTTTTGGATCTATGCAATCATGGGTGCGCTGGGAGCTGCAATCGGTG
>JBDTBI010000096.1:0-6719 GCA_039924215.1 Acidobacteriaceae bacterium | reverse complement strand
TTTCATAGCACAGAGGATTCGACATGACACCGTGCTGATGGATTCCAGCTTCATGCGAAAAGGCGTTGCTGCCCACCACAGCCTTATTGGGCGAGGGCGAAAACGTAATGATCTCACCCAATACCTGGCTGGTGGGAAACAGCTGCTTCAGGTCGAGACCATGCCGATACGGCAACTGGTCCTGGCGCACATGGATTGCCGCAGCCAATTCTTCCAAAGCTGCGTTGCCTGCGCGCTCTCCAATGCCGTTGATGGTGCATTCCACCTGCCGCGCTCCAGCGTCGACCGCAGCCAGGCTGTTGGCCACCGCCAGGCCCAGGTCGTTATGGCAATGGCTGGAAAGCACGATGTTCTGAATGCCGCGAATTCGTTCTTTCATCATCTGGAAAATGGCGGCGTATTCGTGGGGCACGGTATACCCAACGGTGTCGGGGAGATTGATGACGGTGGCTCCGGCGTCCACCGCAACCTGGACCATCTTGCACAGAAAATCATGGTCCGTGCGGCTGGCGTCTTCCGGCGAGAATTCCACGTCATCGGCGTAGGTGCGGGCCAGCCGGACGGATTTGTCCGTCATCTCAAGCGCTTTCTCACGCGAGAGCTGCAACTTGTATTGCAGATGGATGTCGGAGCTGGCGAGGAAAATATGAATGCGCGAACGCTCGGCGGGCTCCAGTGCGCGGGCGGCGGCGACGATGTCTGCATCCTTGGCGCGCGACAGGGAACAGATACGCGGTCCGCGGACCTCACGGGCCACCTCTCTGACGGCGGCAAAATCACCTTCCGAGGCAATCGCAAATCCCGCTTCAATCACGTCCACCCCAAGCAGTTCCAGCTGCCGGGCCATGCGCAGTTTCTCTGCGATGTACATGCTGCAGCCTGGCGATTGCTCGCCATCGCGAAGGGTAGTATCGAAGAAATAAACTCGATCCTGATGCATGGGGTTCGCCTCGCAAGCGGGCCGTAGCGAACGGCCGTCACTCTTCCGAATATAGCATAAGGATATCTAATATAAATTATTACTTGTATTAGAATATGTTATGAACCTTTGTGATTCACAAGGACGCCCATGGACCTGTCTCAGCTGGAAACGTTTATGGCGGTTGCCGAGGAGAAGAGCTTTTCCCGCGCGGCGGTAAAGATGCATCGCACCCAATCCGCCATCAGCCAGGTGATCCGCAAGCTGGAAGTGGAAATGGATGAAGTGCTGTTCGATCGCGCCGCGCGCGACGCGACCCTGACCGCGGCGGGCGAACTGTTGCGGGAGTATGCGGAACGGCTGCTGAACCTGCGCGGCGAAGCAACCAGAGCCTTGTCGGAACTGCGCTCCCTGCATCGTGGACGGCTCAGCGTGGCGGCAAACGAATACACCTGCCTGTATCTGCTGCCGGTGATCGACGTATTTCGCCGACAATCGCCGCAAATCCGCGTGACCGTGCAGCGTTCGCTGGCCAGCCGCATGGCGGAGGAGCTGCTGCAGCATTCCGTGGAGCTGGGCGTTGTTTCCTATCGGCCCGACGATCCGCATATCCATTCCATTGTGGTGTATCGCGATGAGCTGGTGTTTGTGATGCATCCCGGGCATCCGCTGGCGCGGGCGAAGAAAGTCTCCATCCGCGAGCTGGGCGCGGAAAACTTTGTGGCGCACAATGTTCCGTCTCCCTTGCGGCAGAAGGTGGTGGAGGCGTTTCAGCGTCATCGCACGCCGCTCAATATGGAGGTGGAGTTGCCGAGCCTGGAGGCTATCAAACGGTTCGTCGCCATGGGGAACGGGGTGGCCCTGCTGCCGGGCCTGACCGCGCAACGGGAAATTGAACGAGGGGATCTAGTGCAGTTGCGCGTGCCGGAATTGTCCCTGGAGCGCCGTTTGCGCGTTGTGCATCGCAAGCAGGCCAGCCTGTCTCAGGCTTCGTTGGCCTTCCTGAAGGTAGTGGAGTCGATGGCGAAGGAGCGGGGCGATCCCTTTTACTTTCAGCCGGAAAAAGGTTCGTAGAGCTCTTTTGGAAACATGGCTCGTCCGATGTCTGCCACATCGTAGCGATATTTATCAGAGCGGCAACCCGCCAACGCCATTTGCCGTCTACTACTCAGATCACGCATTCGCGATCGATCTTCAATGCAGTTTCCAAGTGCATTCAGGATTCCTTCCGTTGCTGTGCGGTGCGCGTCTATCGGAAAGCGGAAAGGACTCGAATATGAATCATCGGAAAATCCTCCATCGTATGAGCACGAGAATCGCAATTCTCGGAATGGCTCTTTGTATTCCCGCCGCAATGCTGGCTCAGGATACGGCCCCACCGCCGGATGCTCAGGCACCGACAGCTCAGTCCTCGAACCCGGCTGGCCACTCCATGAAGCGGCATCGCGGGAATAGCCCCGAAAACCAGCTGAAGCGCTTAACGAAGAAGCTGAACTTGACGCCGGATCAGCAACAGCAGATATTGCCCATTCTTCAGGACAGGGACACGCAGATGAAAACAATGCGAGATGACACGTCCCTCAGTCAACAGCAGCGCCGTGAACAGGGACGGACGCTGATGCAGAATACGAACCAGAAGATAGAAGCTGTCCTGAACGATACCCAGAAGCAGCAGTTCGAGCAGCAAAACCAGCGGCGCCGGGAACACATGCGCAACCACCGAATGGCTCCGGGATCTGCCCCGGGAGGCACACCTCCACCACCACCGTCGTCCGATGAACAAACGCCCACGCCGCCGCCGCCGCAACAATAAAACGAGCCAACGAAACTATCCGGAGGGGCAGGGAACGCTTCACTTCCTGCCCCTCTTCTTTTAGAGCGGGAAGCGGTTGTGTTTGCGGCCGCCTCCGCGGGGAAGGAAAAATAAGCCGGGCGCTGCCGGAGAAACATCCTGACAGGTACAATTGGAAACAGGTTACGAGTCAGTAGAGCCAAACCAAACTTTGCACGCGGAACAGATCCGGGGATCGGCGTGTGAAGCACGAGGGGTTCATTACCGCATGAAGAAGTTGTTTCTTTTGTTTTGTCTGTTGCCCATGCTGGTGGCAGCCGGGTTTGCACAGGAGAGTCGGCAGGATGTCAGCCTAAGCGCCATCGGCACCTATCAGCCAACCATTACGGGCAATGCGGTGACACAGACCTCCACGTTGGGTAAGGGTGCGCTGTTGGGGTATCGCTTCATGCTGACGCCGAGCGGCGCATTGGAGGGCAACTACCAATATTCCCAATTCGACATGAAGTATCGTGGCCCATTCAATCAAGCGAGATTCCATACTTCCATGCAGGAAGGGTCGATCGCCTATGTGCGCAGCTTCGTGTTCAAGAATTTCAATCCATTTGGCGAAGTCGGTGTGGGGTATCTGCGCTTTGCTCCCATCAACGACACAGGAACAACTACGCTTGCCGGCAGTAAAACGAGACAGAAGATGATCCTATTAGGAGGCGGCATCGCGTATGAGTTGAGTCCCAGTTGGGATTTGCGCGTGCAGTATCGAGCGGAAGTCTTCAAGTCCATCGATTTCGGGTTGGAGCAGTACAAGACAAACCGCTGGTACGTAATGCAGCAGCCAGCGATCGGATTCGCCTACCACTTCTAACCGGGAATACATCGGGTGGTTTCCGCCCGGCGCGGCAGGGCACCGCACACCAATTTCTCCGACTGTACCAGGGGCGTTGAGGGTCCGGGAAATTGAGTGGGGAAATTGATAGACCAGAGGTTCATTACCGAATGAAGAAGTTGTTTTTTACCCTGTGTTTGCTCCCAATACTGGCGGGAACGGGCCTTTCGCAGAATGAGGGCGCACGGCAGGATTTGAATCTTAGCGCCATGGGTGTCATTCAGCCCTATGTGTCGGGCGGCGCCAATCACGTCATGCAAAAATCGACACTTGGGACGGGTTTGTACCTCGGTTATCGCTACCAGCTAACCCCCAATGGCGCGGTGGAAGCCAACTATTCCTACAGCCATTTCACCAACAAATTTACGAGGTACGCTTCAGGCAGCTTCGGAAGCGCGCGTGTCTACACTGGCATGCAGGAAGCAAGCGTTGCGTACGTGCGAACTTTCCCTTTCAAGAGTTTCAATCCATTCCTTGAAGGCGGAGTAGGGATGTTGTTCTTTACTCCAATTGGAACCAAGACGACCAGCTACGACACGGAGCAAGGCTACTCTCCGGCTGGACTCGTTGGCGGCGGAGTTGCGTATCAGCTGAGCCCCAGCTGGGACCTGAGGGTTCAGTATCGCGCGATGATCTTCAAGGCCACGGATTTTGGGCTGAGCCAATTTGCCACCGACCGAAAGTACATCATGTCGCTGCCCGCGATTGGCTTTGCCTACCACTTCTAAAGTTGAATTTCTATAAGGCAAAAGCTGTAAAAAGGCCGCTGGTGGTTCCGGCGGCCTTTTTATTTTTGGCTGCTTTTCGGCTGACGCTTCTAGGAAATATCCTCGGTATTGAAGCCGGGTTTACGAGCCGCAGCAGAAACCGTTGGATCGACGAGTTTGCGAACCACATCGTCCATTTGGGCTTGCGGCTCGGCAACGGATGCCATCTGTTCGAGTAACGCGTCGTCGCCCAGTTTTTCCAGCAACACCACGGCGTGCGCCACGGCAACGTCATCCTGGTCGAAACCTTCCGGCGTTTTTGCCTTGATGCCTACAGCGCCCGGATCGATTGAGAGCAGTTCGGCAACGCGCTCGCGCAGTTTTTCCGCTACCGGACCAATCTTCGGTGCGGTCAGGACCAGCGTCGTGTCCACATTGGCAATCTGATACCCGGCATGGTGGACTTCCTCGAGCGCCGTTTGCAAAAAAACAGCGGAGTCGGCATCTTTCCATCGCGGATCACCCGGAGGAAAAAAGCTGCCAATGTCTCCGGCGGCTACCGCACCCAGCAGCGCGTCAGTGATAGCGTGCAGCAGAACGTCTCCATCCGAATGGCCTGCAAGGCCGGAGGGATGGTCGAAGGCAAGGCCCCCTATTTTGAGCGGAATACCGGGTTTGAAGGCATGGGAGTCCCAGCCGAATCCAATTCTCATCATGTTATGTTCGCGGTCTTCCTGGGCGTACGGGCCTGATCGTCTACCTGAGCAACGCAGCAGGCTTCTATCAGGCAGAATACACGGCTTTCGAGCCGGTTCCTTCAGGTTTTAGTTTTGGTGAAGATAGTACTCGGCCAGAAGCAAATCTCCGGGCTGCGTGATTTTCAAATTGCGCGGAGATCCCTGCACGACTGCAACCTCAATTCCAAGACGTTCCACTAGTGAGGCATCGTCGGTGCCGATAAAGCCATCTTTCTCTGCAGCGTCAACACCACGACGCAAGATGTGATATCGAAAGCCCTGCGGCGTTTGCGCCAGTACGATGCGTTCCCGTGGAATGGTCGTGGTAATGATCGCGCCGTCAGCGGTTCGCTCCACCTGCTTAATGGTGTCGATTGCGGGCACGGCAACGATGGCGGCCTGATGGCGCTCCACCGATTCGATGGTGCGTTCGATGATGGCGGGATCGATGAGCGGGCGAACTGCATCGTGTACCAGCACGATGTCTTCATCTTCCGCAGGCAGCATCTTCAGCGCGTTGCTGACGGAGTCCTGCCGTGTGTCGCCGCCCTCGATCACAGAAACCTTTTCCAGGATGTCATGCTTGCGCAGCTGGGATTCAACGCGCACTAATTCGCTTTTGCGCACCGCTACGAAAATCTGATGGATAGCGGGCACCTGGAGAAAGGCGCGCACGGCCATCACCAGGATCGGCTGTCCACCCAACTCAAGAAACTGTTTGGGATCGCGCCGGGCAGCGCCGCCTGTCGCCATTCGCGTACCCAGTCCTGCCGCCGGAAGTATGACGAAAACCTTCATGAAGTTGGCAGTATACCGGAGGCAAGGAAGGATCGTATAGTGTGGCCGCGCCTAGGTGGCATCCGGCAGCGCCGCCAACTCCCTTGCGTCGCGGTGCATTTTCCTCAGTCGCCCTCCCAGCAGGGCAAGTAGGATTACGCCCGACGTCGCGCCGGCGAGGCCATCGGTCAACAGGAGCCCATGCACGCCAAAGTGTTTATAGCCCAGCCCATCCGCCCAGGTCATATAGGTGATGGCCCCATTGGTGGCTGCGGCAAATAACCCCAGCTGCGTGCTGGCGACCGGGCTTTTCTGTCCTACCAACTGAAACCCGAGCGCGTTGAATGCGGCATAGGCGACACCCGCAAGGCCGTTGTAGACCAGGACGCCCAGGATGAACGATAGCGACGTGTGCGGAGAAAAGGCCAGGATCAGGGCGGTGGCGCTGGCGGCAATTCCAGCCGAAATATAGAGGTATCCGCGGGAAACTCGATTTGCGGCATACCCACCCAGAAGTGCGCCCAGTGAAGTGCTGATGGCGCATCCCGCGCCCGTAATCCAGATGACTGTCTCTGCGCTGGTATGGAAGTCGTTGCCCAGTCCGGAGAACAGGTTGATGGCCGCCTCGGCGCTAGCCGGAGCCAGAAACAGTGCAAAGCCGGTCAGGCATTCCTTGGTTTTCGAGGCTTGCCATGTGGTTTTCATCGCATTCGTAAAAATCTGCCGAAAGCGAAAGGAGGACTTTCTGGGCTCAGGAAACGTTACGGTCGGCAGGGTTCCAAGCACGATGCATACGGCCAGGCCAAGGCCAAGCCAGTACAACGCGATATGGGCGCCAGAGACATCACGGCCAGTGCGCTCAGCGCCCCGCCGCCGAGGTTCGCCACGTTGGTCCATCCGC
>JBDTBI010000095.1:0-6846 GCA_039924215.1 Acidobacteriaceae bacterium | reverse complement strand
ATCCATGAATCGGAGGCACAACGCGTTCGATGGATCTTCAACCAGTTCCTGCGGCTCGGCAACGTAGCAACTCTTAAAGAGTGGCTCCGTGAAAACAATATCCGCAGTAAGAAGGGAAATCACTATGATCGTGGAGCTCTCTATCGGATGCTTCACAATCCGCTCTACATCGGCCTGATCCGCCACAAGAAGGACACCCACCCCGGTGAGCACCCGTCGATTCTTGACCGCGACATCTGGGACAAGGTCCAGACCTTGCTCACAGAAAACCAACAGGGCAAACATCGCAAGCCTCGCAGCACGAAAACAAGCCTGCTGACCGGCATTCTCTACGATGCGCAGGACACGCGCTATACGCCAACGCACGCGAGCAAGCAGGGCCGTCGCTACCGCTATTACACCTCCCAGGCCGTCATCCGCAAAACCGAGAAGGTCGAGATCCCAGCCCGCATCCCGGCACCCGATCTAGAAGCCGCAGTCGCGGACCGAATTCTCAATCTGCTGCGCAGACCGGAGGATCTGCTCGCCGCGCTCACAGACGATGGCGCAGAAGATCGGACAGCTATCTACAGCACCGTTCTTGCCAAGGCTGCCACTGCCGCTGCAACGTGGGCATCTCACTCCACCGCCGAGAAAGAACAATTCCTGAAGGCAATTCTCAATCGCGTTATCATCCATCCAAAATGCATCGAGATCCAGCTCCGCGTTCCTCAACTCATGCTGCAACTTGCCGGCGACATTACCGCAGGCTCAAAGTCCAGAATTCACGCCACTACACATTTCCAGCAGATTGCATCGGTTGAGTGCCCCTTCCGCCACGTCTCGCAGGGCAAAGCCATCCGACTAATCGTCGGTAACAGCCAGATCACAACCGAGGCCAGCCGCCTCGCCATCGTCAAGGCCATCGCCCGCGCCCGGCTTTGGTATGAGCAACTTGTCGAAGGAGTCGCACCCAGCGTCTCTCATCTGGCCAGGATGCACCATGTCTCGCCACGCTATGTAAACAAGATCTTCCAACTTGCTCCACTGAGCCCTCGATCGATCGAAAACATCCTGACGCGGCCAGAATCTCTTCCTCTCTCGCTCGACGACCTGCTCCAAAATATCCCGATGAACTGGAAGCAACAACGGACCGCTCTTGCGTCTCAGTAGACATAACAGTCAGAATCAGCCGTTACGAAAATTCCCGCACAGTCAAAATCAGCAATAATCACACGGATTCCGCTGCGACAGCGTGACTACACCCTAAGGTCAACCACAACATCCTCGGCCTGTGATTTTGCAGCACTCCGTGGATTGGGATTGTGCCGACCACGACGCGCCCGCGAATCGGAACTGCCGAAATTCGGATTAGAGAATTGACCAAGAAATGGCCATAGCACGCACGCCTGGAGAAAATTCTCCAGTTCCGGTCTGCGAGCAATACTTGCGTATTCGGCGGGAAAGTTTGCGAAACCATCGAATCGCTATCGCAAACTGTGAAATATATCGACTTCATGGCGGAGGATGGAGTCGCTAGCGAACTGCTCTCTAGGGCTGAATTCCCTGCTAACAGGGAAAATAACAGGGAAATTTATAATTTTGGCCCACAATTTCGGCAGGAGGATTGCTCTATTGTCCTGAATTCAAACGAGTTCTTGACCACGAACTAATTTGAAAGTCAAAACATAACAGGGAATTATCACCCAGGTATCAGGGAAAGCCATTTCCCTGTTACCTCATAATTGTTTCGAAACTTCTGTACGCGGGTCCTGGTTTAGCGAGACATCTGAACTATGGAAGCTGGAACGCTCGCTCCCCGATGCCACGACCACGGGCTGCCATTAAGAGGCTAGATTCCATGCCTGCGATGTTGTCAAATCCTCACCTGAAGTTTCCCACAATTAAATTTGTTGAACTTGTGGTGAAAAGATCGTCGTTTCGCCACTAATTAAATAGAGTCTCCTGAGCACTCGCTAGATGGCGAATAGCATGATGGATTCTCGATTCTGTAAGAGTTGGTGGCATACGAATGGAGAAGGCGTCTACTGCGCCCCCGAACCCGGATCTTCTCTCCCGAGCAGCGCAATACGTGCGCATGTCCACCGAACATCAGCAGTACTCCCCCGAAAACCAGTTGGACGTGATCCGTCAATACGCCGCAGCGCACAATATGGAAGTTGTTCGGGATACGCTCATTGGATGGACTCCGGACCGGGATTTTGTCTACGTCGAGATCAACCGCAGATTGCGCAGAAAACACGCGGATCTCATTGCTTCCATCCTTGACCAACTACTTGAACTCGGAGCAACCGTCAGCGTCAATGAGGATGACGATCTGCTCACCATCAATGGCGAATACACGGCATCCCTGATCCTTGCACGCTGCCGTGAGACTCGTGCAGGAAGCCATCGCTGGCAGCTTCGATTCGACGAGAGCCTATGCCCAGATGTAGTCATCGCAGCCCGTCTGCAACCCGGCAATGATGAAATTCTGGATTACTATTTGCTGCCACGTCTCGATATCCTCACGGAGCGTTTGAGTCTTCGACCTGAAAATGGCCTAATCCTGGATGTATATCGCTTCAATAATCTGAACTTCTTTATGGAGATGGCACACCGTGCACGGCTGGAGGGCGCCGCATGAACGAGCAGCTGATTGAACGTATTCCGATTGCACAGATCCACATAGCGAATCCAAGACCGCGCAGTCGCGGACGATGGCAGATGATCGTTGCCAACATCCGGGAAGTTGGCCTCAAAAAGCCCATCACGGTGGTGCGCCGTTCCGAACCGGATGCGAATGGAAAGCTATTTGATCTTGTTTGCGGACAAGGGAGGATTGAGGCGTTTCTCGCGCTGGACGAAATAGCCATACCGGCAATTATCACAGAGGCATCCCGCGAGGACCAATTCCTTATGAGTCTTGTAGAGAACATCGCCAGAAGACATCCATCGAATCGAGACATCCTCCGCGAGGTTCGAAGCCTCCGAGAACGTGGATACAGCGTAGCGGACGTTGCCAAAAAAATCGGGATGGAACGCATGTACGTTTCCGGCATCGTCCATTTGATCGAACACAAAGAAATCGGGCTCATTGAAGCAGTGGAAGCAGGCAGGCGGCCCATCAGCGTAGCGGTTCAGATTGCAGACGGAAAAGACGCGGAGATTTCCGAGGCTCTCTCACAGGCATACGAGACGGGACAGTTGCGCGGAACCAAACTAGCTGCTGCCCGGCGTCTCATTGCAAAACGGATCGAAACGAGGCAGAAACAAGGTAAAGCGGAAGAAGCCCAGCGCAAACTTACCGGCAATATGTTGGTTCAGGTTTATAAACAGCGGGTCCGGGAACAGATGGCTCTTATCGCAAAGGCGGAATTGACCGACAGTCATGATTCCCCCTTCAGTCTTCTTGACGTAAGGGTGAGTCCGTTCTCTGTATTCAGCCAAACAACATCCACGAACGAACGCCCCTGATCGTCGGTGGGCGTCATGAAGTAGAGCGCTTCTTGGCGCACGTGGGTCAGCTTGTCGAACTATCTTATTAGATGTTGGGTCTGGCAGTCGCAGTTTACAACTTCGTCCGGAGACTCAAAACCTTACAAGGGCTTACCCCCTACGAGTTTATCTGTAAATTCTGGACAAAAGAACCGCAACGCTTCAAACTTGATCCAACCCATCAAACTCCGAGACCAAACATCTAGATTATGGACATCTGCCAACGAAGGGGCGATGTTCTGGCTTTCCGTGCTCACTGGGATGCAGAACCTGGGATTGAAAAACATCTTCATCGCTTGCGTCGACGGGCTGAAAGAATTCCCCAAATCGATCGAGACGGTCTACCCAAAAATCACAGTGCAATTGTGCACATTTTTTCCACTCCTGAATCATCTCAGCCGCATTGGGGCGATGCAGTCGACGATCCGGCCCATAAGCGCTGCATCGAGGTATCCCAACGTCGCCACGTGATTCGCAGCTAGAATTAGGTAGCAAGTTGTTCCATACCAGTGGGCCGGATCAAACTAAAATGGGAGCTTATTCTGTTTCAAGAATAGCCAAGATTCCTCCGACTGGAACCACAGATCCCTGCGGCTGAACAATAGTGGCTAACACTCCGGCAACTTCCGATTCAACAGCAAACGTAACTTTTTCGGTCTCAAGCTCAACCAGGGGGGTGCCAATCTGTATGCTGCTCCCCTCAGAGACCAGCCAAGCCGTAATGGCTGCTTCAGTCGTATCCATTCCCAATTTCGGTACCAACAACTCGACACTCTTCAACTCAGCACCTCATCCATGCGTGGTTGCCTGCAAGCGCGGGTTATATCGCATCACTCTCGCAATGGCGTGTTCCAGTTGTTCCGCATTGGGCAACACCTGCTTGTCCAGCGCGGTACTGAAAGGAACGGGGAGATCTGCGCGGGTGATACGCACGATGGGCGCCCGAAGGTATTGAAATAAACTTTCCCCCGCATAGGCTGCCACTTCGGCCGCAAAGCCGCAGGTGCGGTTCGAATCATCGAAGACGATCAAACGGCCAGTTTTAGCCACTGAGCTTTCGAGCAGAGCGTGATCGAAAGGAAGGAGCGATCGGGGATCAAAGACCTCAATTGAAAGCCCCTGCTGCTCCATGTGTGTTGCCACCTTGAGTGTCTCAACAAGCAGCGGCGCAGAAGCCACGACGGTAACATCCGTGCCAATGCGACGGAGTTCTGCACGTCCCAGGGGTATCGATATTTCTTCTACTGGGACCACCCCCCGCACGCCCATCACTGCGGACGGTGCGAAAAGGACCACGGGGTCATCCTCCCGTATCGCCGCCGTGAACAGACCTTTCGCATCGTAAGGCGTAGCGGGCATCAAAACTTTGATTCCACAATGGATCAGCATTGAGTAGAGATGATCGGAGTGTTGTCCAGCGAGACCAGGACGAGCGCCAGAGCCAGGAACAATATAGGTGACTGGGATCTTGGCCTGACCACCCGTCATGTAGCGGAGTTTCTGCACCTGGTTGGCCAACTGATCCATGGCAACGTAGAGCAGCGTACCGATCTGGAATTCGATGACCGGTCTCAAACCGGATATAGCCGCCCCCGTACCCAGTCCCACAAAAGCCGCCTCGGAGATCGGGGTGTCCAAAATGCGGTCAGGCCCGAATTCTTCCAGACATCCCTTGGTAATGCCCCGCAGAGATTGCCGCACGTCTTCACCAAGGACTACTACGTTTGGGTCGTTGCGCATCTCCTGCATTAGGGCTTCACGCAGCGCTTGCAGGTACCTTAATTGGCGTTCCACTCAAACCCCCTTGCCGGCAAGCCCGGGTAGCAGGTTACGTACATATCCGCGAACGCCTCCTCCGCGTCAGGCCATTCGCTAGCGCGCGCGTAAGAGACCGCCTCTTCGATCAGCTCCTTTATCTGGTTGTCAATGTCGATACATTCTGCGGCCGTAAGAATTCCCCTCTCCTCAAGCTTGGCCGCCCACAGCAGAAGGGGATCTTCTGCACGCCAGCGATCAATCTCTTCCTGCAGCCGATAAGTCAGTTTCAACGCGTGCTCCGCGGTGAAATGGCCTTGGTAGCGATATGTCTTGCACTCGAGCAGAGTTGGTCCCTGGCCTGACCGTGCTCGTTCCACTGCGACGAACACCTCAGACATAACATTCTCCACATCCATACCATTCACCAGTATGCCAGGGAACCCGTAGCCCGCTGCGCGATGGCTGATTCCGGGTCCCGCAGTCGATTGGATGGATGGCGTCGTGACGGCATACTGGTTGTTTTCGCAAACGAATATCATGGGCAGTTGCCAGGCTCCTGCGATGTTCATCGTTTCATGCAGCACACCCTGATTGGCACCCCCGTCCCCGAAGAAGGCGACAGCGACCTGATTGGTCTTCCGAATCTTTGCCGCCCAGGCAGCACCTGCCGCAATCGGAACGCCGGCCGCGACGATGCCATTGGCGCCATAGATGCCGAGTGCGAGATCTGCAATATGCATCGAGCCGCCTTTGCCGCGGTTATAGCCTGTACTGCGACCAAAGAGCTCTGCCATCATGCGCTTCACGTCGCCGCCCTTGGCAATGATGTGACCGTGTCCGCGGTGGGTGCTGGCGATCACATCCGCCCGATCAAGCATCGAGCACACACCCACGGCAATAGCTTCTTCACCTATATATTCATGTGTGGTGCCGGCGATCTCGTTGGTGTTGACTAGCTGGATCACCCGCTCCTCGAATCGTCGTATAAGCAGCATGAGTCTATACGCTTCCCGGCAGGCCATCGGGTCGTTAAATACTTCCAGATGAGACATATTGTCTTTTCTTGTAAGTTCTTTTGCTGTCAATACCTTGTCCTCAATTCATCGAGATTCCACCGCAGACATTCAGAGTCTGTCCCGTGATGTAAGCGGAGGCGTCGCTGGCCAGATAGAGGACCGCCTGCGCGATCTCTTCCGGTTGTGCAATTCGGCGTAATGGAACTATGTCCACACCGGGCTGCCCTGCGGCACTGCCGGGCGATGCCTTCTGCAAATCCGATTGCAACGAGTGCAACATTTCAGTGTCAATCATGCCTGGAGCGACAGCGTTCACACGGATGTTATGGTCAGCCAATGCTAATGCTGCCGATCGCGTAATGGAGATAACTGCTGCTTTACTGGCGGCATAGTGCATCAGGGTAGGACGCGGCAAGCGTCCAGCTATCGAGGCGATATTGATTATGGTACCGCCATGTTCCATCATCCGCCTGGCGGTCGCCTGCAGCGTAAAGAATAGAGCCTTGACATTCACGCCGAGAATCAGATCCCAGTCTTCTTCAGTCAGATCCCAAAAGGACTTGGCCCACGCGACGCCAGCATTGTTCACCAATAC
>JBDTBI010000094.1:0-4121 GCA_039924215.1 Acidobacteriaceae bacterium | reverse complement strand
CGACCATAGCTGGTGTCGGGCCCGAATTGCACGGCCATGCTGCCGGGCCGCGGCAGATAGATGGAATACTCAGCGACTAATGGATTTGTTGTGCTGGTGACCACTCCGCTTTGGATGACAGCAACCGTGGCCGAGGCATAATTGGCGGAGGGTGCGCTGGTCAAGGCTGCCTCCACCACGATGTTTTTACTCTGGCTAACAGTGGAGGGTGCGGTGTAATTTCCGCTACTGTCGATCGCTCCAACGGAGGCATTCCCGTTGACCACCCCATTCACCAGCCACTCGATGGCTCCGCCGCCGGTCGCTGAGAAATGCAGCGCCTGGCCAGGAGCCACCGCCACATTCTGTGGGCTGATCGTAACCGATCCCATCTGTACTGGTGCCGGAGGCGGCTGCGAAGGGGCAGCAGGATTTGGCGGCGCCGGAGGGGTTGAGGTGAGTCCGGAAGGCGCTCCGCTGCCGCAGCCCACAAGAAAAACCAGCAAGCAGAATCCCAGGCGAAAATTTTCAAGCAGACATCGCACAGCTCGCGTCCCAGCTAGCGTCATGGACATATATGTCGTAGAGACCCACCCTGGACAGTATGGACGCGTCTTTCCATCATTTTGTTGTGCCACACCTGTGGGATGCGCCTAATCGAGTCGAGCTGCGGTCGAGGCTGCAGCAAGGAACGCAGCGCAGGGCCTCTCCGTCTCTCTATCCCGGCGAAATCCATTACACGGATTTCTCGCTGCGTTCATCGTGACGAGCGGCATGCGCCGCTATTGAATATCGAACTGTTCCGGATGCAGGCTGGCATCGCTTTTTACAATGACAGTTTTGCCGGACATCTCTTCCATCTCGCTCAGCCAGCGGCCATTCGAGGACTTCAACTGCTTGACTACCTCCGGATTGACGCGAAGCAGAACGTCGCCACGATCAATCTGGCGGCACATCTTGCGCAACTCGACGTAGATTTCATTGCAGACGGTCAGCGGACCTTTGACCATGCCGGTTCCACTGCAAACCGAGCAAGGAACGGACAAGGTGCGCTCCAGAGACTGCTTCACGCGCTTGCGGGTAATGGCAACCAGACCGAAGTCGTTGAACTGGAGAACCTTCGATGGAGCGCGATCGGACTTCAGTTCGTCCTCAAGCGCCGCCATCACGCGGTTGCGGTTCTTGCGCTCATCCATGTCGATGAAGTCGATGACGATGATGCCGCCAAGATCGCGCAGGCGAATCTGCCGGACAATCTCCGGAATGGCGTCGAGGTTGGTCTTGACGATCGTATCTTCCAGGCGCGCTGTTTTTCCGACATATTTTCCAGTATTGATGTCGATGGCAACCAACGCTTCGGTCTGATTGATAACAATGGAACCGCCGGACTTGAGCCACACCTTCGAGTGCAGGGCATTGTTGATTTCTTCCTGAATCCCAAATTGCTCGAATAGCGGCGTTTCCTTGGTATAGAGCTTGACCCGTCGCACCAGGGCCGGCTCAAAGCGATTGAGGAAGCGCAGCACGCGTTCGTAGTCTGATTCACTGTCAACCCAGATGGCGGAAAAGTTGTCCGTCACCTGATCACGCAGAACGCGCTCCACCAGACTCAGATCGTGATAGATAAGGGCGGGAGGCTTGGCATTCTCCGTGCGCTGGCGAATCTCCGCCCACAGAGTCAGCAGGAAGCGAATGTCGGCGCGAAGGTCTTCTTCACTGGCGCTGGCGGCGGCGGTACGGACGATAAAGCCGCCCGACGCTGTTCCCTTTTCGCTCAGCAGAATATGCTTCAGCCGCTGGCGCTCTTCATCGGAAGAGATTTTGCGGGAGACCCCCACGTGGTTCACCGTGGGCATGAACACCAGGAATCGCCCCGGCAATGCGATATGGCTGGTGATGCGGGCGCCCTTGCGCGCGATCGGCTCTTTGGCAATCTGCACCAGAATCTCCTGATTCGGCTTCAGGAGTTCCGTGATTGCCGGCAAATTTGTCGTTTGCGCGGTAGCACGACGCATGCGATTGTTACCGCCACGACTACCTTGGCGTTGCTGGCCCCGATTTCCACGGCGCTGATTGCGGGACCCGCCGGAGCTCGGCCGCGCAGCATCCGCATTGGGCGACTCTGTGTCCTCGTTCGCATCTTCCAGATCGTCTTCCAGTTCGATGTCGCCAAGCTCGGATGTAAAAGCTCCGTTGCCGAAGGGATCCTCTACTGAAGATTCGTCGCCGGATTCTTCTTCCCCGTCCTCGTTTTCATTGGAGCGGGTGCGCTTGTCGAGGTGCTGGTCGCGCACCAGTTCACTCAGAAGGCCGCTGTCCATCTGTACATCAAGCGTTTCTTCGATCAGGTCGTCGAATCCGGTTTCCTCGCCGAGGCTCTGCACCACATACGTTTCCGGCTCCTCTTCGTCAATCATTTCCTCTTCAAGATTTCCATGGCCAGGGTCGAAGATATGCTCATCGCGGTCGGACTCTGCATGCTCGTCGAGCGCGTCTTCTTCCAGATGGGCTGCAAAATCTTCCCCAATAAACGCGTGGTCATTTGTTTGAACAGGTACATCCGCTTCCATCTCTGCGAAAGGTTCCGTCTCGGCGAAAGCTGCTGCTTCTTCCGAACGTGGGTCTTCCGGTTCAACCATGGCGCCAGGCCCGGCAAGCGAAGAATCGAACGACGACTCGACTCCGTTAGACTGTTCTTGCTCTGGAGCAGAAAATCCCTGCGTCGGCTCAGGCTCCGGTTCCATCGACGGGGCAGGTTCGGCCGCAAGGGGTTCGGCCACAGGCGGTTCAACGACGTTACTCTGCCGATACGCGCTTGTCGTGGAAGGGTCGACGCGGTAGGAAGCCGAAGCTTCCGACGGTTCAAATTCCTTTGTTTCGGCATCGGAGCCGACGTGTGCAACTTCGTGACGATTTGTTTCTTCGGCAGCGCCTATTAGTGTTTCGCTCCCAACCTGCTCGGAGGCTGTCTCGTCTGCAACTGGACTCACTTCAGCGGCGGGCGAAGAAAAGGCTTCGGGTGTCGAGGAGGAAAAAGCTGGCTGGTGCTTGTGCCGGGAGATGGATTCCCCGGGCAACACATCGCTGCCATCCCATGCCAATGGACCCTCAACCATGGTGGAAGGATGGAAAGCTGACTGCGTAGCTGCGACTGTTTCACGTTTCGGACTTGCTATGCTGGCCTGTGGCGCCTCGCCGCGACGATACTTGGACAACGATTCGCCGGGAAGCACAAACGGCACCTGTTCCGATCGAGAGTGCTCTGACCGTGGGTGCTCTGACCGTGGACGGGCAGACGGTTCCGAAATCCTCTCCGACGTGGGTTCGGCAACGCCCTGCTCCTGCGCCTCGGAAAAATCTGCTCCCTGCGAAACCGGCTCGACCTCGAACTCCATTGCTTCCGGTGCGTCGGAAGGCGTCGATTCGTCCGCGACATCGGATGCAGATCTTACTTGCCCCGGCGATCCTCCGCGTCCGCGGCGACGTCCTCGACGTCCGCGCCAGCGACGTCCTCCGGCGCCGCTCTCATCCCCGGCCTGGGGGCTGTCTGGCGTGTCGGATCCTTCATGCGCCGGCTTGCGTTGTTCACTGGAAGAATGTGCCGTGGAGTCTTCCCCGCCTACATGGGATTCGGAGCGGTGAGCACCATTCGCGTGTTCGCCATTCGAGCGTCCCTTTCCGCGAGATTGGCCCGGCGCCAGAGATACATACTCTTCCCCGTCTTCCTGTTCCTCTGCAAAATCGGTGACGTACAGAAAAGCGTCCCGCTCCAGGCCGATATCGACAAAGGCCGACTGCATGCCGGGAAGCACACGGGTAACTTTGCCTTTGTAAATGGATCCGGCGAGGGTATATTCGTTCTCTCGCTCGTAGTAGATTTCTGCGAGCTTGTCGTTTTCAACGACCGCCAGGCGGGTTTCGTGCGGAGTACTGGAGATATAAATTTCTTTTGTCATACTGCCTCATTTTGGTCCGGAGCTGGTTCCGCTCGGGCCTTGTAAATGGAGAGGCAGATTTCTGCGCGCTGCTACATTGTGAACGCGGCTCCCGTGACCGGGGAGATGGGATCGAGTGATTGTTCTAAAAACGCGGCGGACTGGAAACTTGCTTTATGCCAGGAAAATATAGATCTCCCGCGGGAG
>JBDTBI010000093.1:0-3588 GCA_039924215.1 Acidobacteriaceae bacterium | reverse complement strand
AGTCGAGAACAGACCTGATTCAGCGGCGTATGCATGAGTATAGCCGGATGCATGGAATGTCAAGACCGAAAACGACAAGGGGTAGTCGCGCGTCAAGCCTGCTTCTAAGATGCGCTAGAAGCGATTTTCGGCTGCACCATTCCGGAACGCTTCCTCGTCATCGTGATGGGTCGAACCGCGATCCTCTGCCTTGTTCCCTCCTACACGATCCACGATTCCGCTCCAACGCTCGCGACCCTTTTCGGCAACTTCCCTGCCGCGCTCAGTAAAATCATTAATCTGCTCGCGGCCACGATCCACCACGGAATTGATCTGGTCGCGCGCCTCACGGCTGCGAGACGTTACGTACTCTTTGCTGTCTTTGGCGCCGGTAATCAAGCCGTCCCTTAGCTCCTTACCTGCCTTGGGAGCAAATAAAACGCCCAGTAATGCGCCCAGTCCAAGACCCGCGATAAACCAGCCAATCCCCGTCGTTTCCTGTTCTGCCATGTGTTTCTCCTTCCGCGCGGTTGAGAATGCGCGATCATCTGGATACTAGCAAATGGTTATAGGCCCGGCAATGCGCCTTTAGATTCCTGGGGGCCATGGACCATTCCAGAGGCCATCCTCCGTCCGGCCATTTTTCGGCCCGTCGGAGGGCATTTTTGGCTCCGATTTGGATCATAGAGCCGTCAGGCACAGCGGCTGGCTCGTAGTGTGTTGCCATCCTTTGAAGCTCTGTCAACTGCGCCTGCCTGGATCGCCAAAACTCCAATGCAATGGCGCCGGGGCCCAATGCCCAGACTCGTCGTTGAGTCCCAGCCGATTTCCTGCTATTCCTGCCTGTCGGACCGGTTTTATGCGCACGTTTCCTGCGGCGCGAATATAGTGTGAATACACTGAATATTGGCTGAATATTGCAGGCTGCAGCCTAGGGGCGGCAGCACTTCGGGATCCCCCCGGTGAAGCTGCATGTTTCGCATCCTGTGCATCTAAGATAGCGTTAAGGGGAAATTTATGATCGATACGACTCAAGGACGCCCTGCTGCCTATATGACGTTTACGTTACATGCGCATCTGCCGTACGTGGTAAATCATGGCACCTGGCCGCATGGCTTGGAATGGTTACTTGAGGCCGCCGCCGAGACCTATCTGCCGCTACTGCGCGTCATTCACAATCTGGAACGCGATGGAATTGCCTTGCGGGCCAACCTGAACCTCTCGCCCATTCTGCTGGAACAGCTGGCACATCCTGTTTTTCGCGCGGAATTCCCCAAATATCTGAACCGCAAGATTATGGCCGCCAATGAGGACGAGGCGTACTTCAGCCAAAACGGTGATCCGCACCTTGCGGAGACCGCCCGCTACTGGCACGACTATTTCCAACGGGCGCTTGACCACTTTCAATCTCTAGACGGCGACATTATCCGCGGGTTTCGCGAAGCTGCCGAACGCGGACTGATCGACATCATTACCTGCGGCGCGACCCACGGATATTTCCCCCTGCTCGGAACTGATGAGTCGATCCGCGCCCAGGTGCAGACCGGGGTGGCGACCCACGAGCGGCATATCGGCAAGCATCCGCGCGGTATCTGGCTGCCGGAATGCGCCTACCGGCCTGCCGGAATGTGGAACTATCCGGTCACTCCGCACGACAGCAGCAAGCCTTGGCAACCGTTTGAGCGCAGAGGGGTGGAAGAGCCCCTGGAAGATGCCAAGATTGACTACTTTTTCGTGGACACGCATCTGGTGGAAGAGTCCGTTCTCTTTACTCCGTACGAACTGCGGGCGGGCGGCCCAGTGGGCGTAGCGGCATCGCTGGCGGTGGAAACCCGTGAGCCACATCACTCCCTGTACAAGCCATATTATGTGGATGGCCCCCGCGCCCACCGCAGGCCAGTGGCGATTTTTCCGCGCGATCCCCGCACCGGGCTACAGGTCTGGAGCGGTGACGCGGGATATCCCGGTGACGGCAACTATCTCGACTTCCACAAGAAGCGTTTTCCCGGCGGCCATCGCTACTGGCAGGTTACCGGTTCCAAAATCGACATGGCGTACAAAACGCCGTATTACCCGGAAAAGGCAGAGGCGCGGACCAAATCGCACGCCGAACATTATGTCAGCCTGGTGGTGGATTCCCTGAAAGGTGAGGTCAAAGGTTCCGTTCCCCCGATTTTGACTTCTCCGTTCGACGCGGAATTGTTTGGCCACTGGTGGTTTGAAGGGCCCCTGTGGCTGGAACATGTGGCGCGGATCATGGCGCGGCCTGAAGTCCCGGTCGCGCTGACCAGTTGCGCAGCGTATCTGGATCGCTATACGCCGGACAGTTTTCTTGCCCTGCCGGAAGGCTCATGGGGGAAAAATGGTACCCATGAAGTCTGGTTGAGTCCCGATACGCGCTGGACGTGGGAATATCTGTATCCGGCGGAGGTCGCGGTCCGCGATGCGGCTACTTCCGATCGTTGGAAGGACAATCCGCAGGGAGAACGCATTCTGAAACAGTTATGCCGAGAATTGCTGCTGTTAGAGTCTTCCGACTGGCAGTTTCTGATCACGACGGAAGCAGCGCGAGATTACGCGGAAGAACGCTTCCATGAGCATCTGGCCTCATTCAACGCGATCGAGAAAATGTGGCAACTTCATCGTGATGGCGGCTTCCTGAGCCAGGAGGATGACTCGAATCTGACGAAAATCGAAATCCAGGACAGCGTGTTTGGCCACGTCGATCCCAACCTGTGGGCGCGGCAGCCTTCCGTCTAGAGCAGGAGCAGGGCTACTGTAAGGCACGTGGATGATCTCAACGGGCATTTTCCTCAAAAGAAAATGTCCACGCACATACGCTCGGAACATGTCGCTTACCTTGCTTCCGCTCTAAACGCGGGACATGATCTGGTTTATGGCTCCTGAGTCATGCGTGCGACATGGCCCGCAATCACTCGATCCTCCTCCGCCGGAAGAACATACACGGCGATGGTGGATTCCTGCCGACTGATGGTCCGGGCTCCCGATTGCACGACGGCGTTTTTCGTGGGGTCGAGCGTCAACCCAAACGCCTCCAGCCCTGTGCAAATGGCAGAACGGGTCGATGCGTCATGTTCGCCAATACCGCCGGTAAATACCACGGCATCCGCGCCCCCCATCAACACGATGAAACCACCAATCACTTTTTTGACGCTCCGAACAAATGCCTCGATTGCGAGTGCGGCCTGTGAATTTCCGTGATCTGCGGCATCGTGCAAGAGGTGCATGTCATTGGAAAGGCCGGAAAGGGCCAGCATCCCGGATTGCTTGTTCAACATCTGCTCAATCGCATCGGTTGCCTTAGCAGTACTCGTAGACTGCGCGCGCAGGAGATAAAAAATCACACCCGGATCAAGATCACCGGGGCGAGTCCCCATCAGAACTCCACCGCAAGGCGTCAGGCCCATGGTGGTGTCGAGGGATTTTCCATTTCTCACAGCAGTCAGGCTGGCTCCGCTGCCTAGGTGGGCGATAATCAGGCGGGCAGGAATCCCCCCATCGTGCTGCGAGCTGGAGGGAAATCCATCTTCAAATTGGCGCAGAATCGACTCACAGGAAATACCGTGAAACCCATACCGGTGCACACCT
>JBDTBI010000092.1:0-17039 GCA_039924215.1 Acidobacteriaceae bacterium | reverse complement strand
GCTACGCGAGATTCGTAATAGAGCCAAGGTCGATTCCCGGTCGTATATGCTCACCAGAAGCGATAAAAAGCGCCTCCATGTCGCAATCGGTATTGAGATGCTCGTGCGCGCCGAGTGGCTGTGTCCTGCCTCGCCGAATCGAACCCTGTGTGCCGCGAGAGAAGGCATATCCTGCATAGCGGCCTGATAGAGGTCGGGCAGGAAAATTTATGAATTTAGCCCACAATCCTTTACGAGATCACGTTCGGCGGAGTTGAGTTGATAAAGATCGAAAATGGCGAAGTCAAGCTGTGGTTCCAACTCTGGGAGTCGCCGCCGTGCCTCAATACCGCCTAACTCCAACCCGTCAGGCTTGAGGTCGAGAGACACGGTGCATCCTAGCCAGATGAGAGACACTGGGCGCGACCCCTTCTACAAGTTGTTCATACCAAAGCCGGGCGCGGGCGATGGCTTTGAGGATGGCGAGCCGGCTGGCATCGGCTGTGATCTGGCTGTTGCCGACGATCAGTCGGATGGCTTTTCCCTGCGAGACGTGACGGAAGGGTCACTCGATCGATGCAATCTCCTGTATATGTGCCGTAACATGAATTTCGAACATGAGTCTGCGGTGACATCGCCGGCAAGTTGCCGAAGGAGTTGAGGAACACGGACCCGGATCTCGATGCATTTTGGATGGATAATGGCGCGATCGAGAACTGCCTTCAAGAATTTCTCTTTCTCGGCGGTGGAGCGGGGTGCCCAAGTTGCAACGGCAGTGGCAGCTTAGGCAACCCGGCCGTGGAGCGCATGTGCAAAAATGGCGATGCGCCTGCGTTGCGGGCCACAGAGTAGTTAGAGTGAGGGCAGGCGAAAGATGCGGGTTGCAATTATAGGTGGAACAGGGCACATCGGAAGTTATTTGACACCGCGGATGGTAGATGCGGGGCACACAGTTGTCTGCGTCAGCCGGGGTTTGAAGGAACCTTACCGAAAGCATTCTGCATGGAAAACGATCGAGATGGCTGAGATCGACAGAACCGCGGAGGAGAAGGCAGGCAACTTCGGCGAGCGCATCGCGAAACTAGACGCGCAAGTTGTAATCGACCTGACCTGTTACAAGCTGGAGAGTGCCGAGCAACTCGTGGAAGCACTGCGCGGACAGGTTGAACACCTGCTGCATTGTGGAACGATATGGGTGCATGGACCCAGTGTCGAGGTGCCGACTACTGAGGAGCAGCCTCGAAGAGCCTTCGGCGATTACGGGGAGAGAAAGGCCGCCATCGAAGCATATCTGCTACGCGAAGCCAGGAGGTCGGCATTGCCGGTGACGATCTTGCATCCGGGCCATCTCGTGGGACCCGGATGGAATCCAGTTAACCCCGCCGGAAACTTCAATCCTGAAGTCTTCTCGGCCTTGTATCGCGGGCAGGAGATTCAGTTGCCTAATATTGGAATGGAGACCGTGCATCACGTTCATGCCGACGATGTAGCTCAGAGTTTTGTGAGAGCGATGGTGCGGCGAAGCGTGGCGGTTGGCGAGAGCTTTCACATTGTGTCGCCGTCTGCGCTGACGCTGCGCGGATTTGCAGAACGCATTGGCGCGTGGTTTGGACGTCCGGCGCAGATGCAGTTCCTGCCGTGGGAAAAGTGGCAAAAAAGCGTTTTGGAGAAAGATGCTGCCGTCACCTGGGATCATATTGCGCATTCGCCAAACTGCAGCATCACCAAGGCCCACGCGCTGCTTGGGTATGAGCCGCGCTACACGTCGATCGAGGCAGTACGGGAATCGGTCGAATGGCTGATTGGACACGGGATCGTGCGCTGAGGAAAGATATGTTCTTAGCGCAATCGGTGGTCCAATATACTTGAACCCTACAGTTCGCTCTCAGTATTCCGGCTTCTGGCCCTTAGCTGGAATCGAAGTTGAAACTGTGGAGCCCCGAACGAAAGTCAAATTGGGCTCGTCTCCATTTTTGGATCCGTACGATTAGAATTTGCGCGACCATTCCTTCGGCCAGCGCTCAATTACGACCTTCTTGTCGGTATAGAACTCAATTGCATCCTTACCCTGGCCGTGCAATGTTCCCATGAAGCTGTCTCTCCATCCGCTGAAAGGGAAATATGCCATGGGCGCTGCTACCCCTATATTGATACCAATATTTCCTGCAGGAACATCGTAGCGAAACTTGCGGGCCGCTGCTCCGCTCGAGGTAAAGATCGCGGCTGAGTTGCCGAATGCACTTTGCGATAAGACTTCGATCGCGTCGTCCAACGTATTCGATTCATTGACCGTGAGAACGGGGCCAAAGATCTCGGTTGAGGTGAGTGGATTCGACGTTTCGATGCCGCTCAGGATGGTAGGTGCTATGAAGTTGCCCGCGTCGCTGGTTTGCTTGCGGCCGTCGAGTAGCACCTTTCCACCATCCTTAATACCCTTATCGACCAGTTCGAAAATGCGGGATTTACTGTTGGCGGTAATCACCGGACCCATTTGAATGCCTTTTTCCAAGCCGTTTCCGGTACGGATATTGGAGGCCATATCCACGACAGCTTCCTTGAATTTCTTCGCCACATCCCCAACCGTCACGGCGACCGACACCGCGAGGCATCGCTGACCCGCGCAGCCGAATGCGCTGTCGTTAACGATCTTCGCAGTCATCTCGAGATCGGCGTCCGGCATCACAACAACATAATTCTTTGCCCCGCCTTGGCATTGGACGCGTTTGCCATGTAGAGATCCTTCGCCATAAATATATTTGGCGACAGGCGTGGAACCGACAAAGCTGATGGCGCGCACGTCGGGATGATGCAGGAATGCGTCAACCACAGGTTTTCCACCAACCACAAGGTTGCAGACACCGGCAGGCAAGCCGGTTTCATGCAGAAGCTGGACGATCAGACGTGCAGTGAGTGGCACACGTTCGGATGGTTTCAGAATAAAGGTATTTCCTGTTGCGATGGCGTAGGGAAGAAACCAAAGCGGAATCATTGAGGGGAAATTAAAAGGAGTAATAGCGACGGTCACGCCAAGCGGTTGGCGAATCATAATTTCATCGATTCCGCTGGAGACATCTTCGAGGTTATAGCCCTGCATCATGGTTGGGATGCCACATGCTACCTCGACATTTTCAATGCCGCGCTGCAACTCGGCGGTGGCTTCGGCGAGCGTTTTTCCGTTTTCCTGTGTCGTCAAACGAGCGATTTCACCAGTTTGTGCGATGAGTCGTTCGCGGAAACGAAAGAGATATTGAATCCTGTCCTGCGGTGGGGTTCGGCGCCAGGCGGGATAGGCAGGCACAGCAGCAGCAAACAGCTGCATTGGCATCAGCAGGTTCGGCAAGCCCGATCTGCGCAATCAATTCGCCGGTTGCGGGATTCGTGATAGCCAATGGAGTAGAAGCTTTGCTGCTTTGCCAAGCTCCGCCAATATAGTTTGTTTCAAGAGTTGCCGTCTGCTGTGTCATCTCTATTTTCTCCTTGAGCGGTTAGGGGCGATTGCGAACCGCGGCTTTCACAGCCGCTTTGTACCGGCCATTTGTTGAGAGTCAAATAAGGTTATCTTTACCAGTGCACCATCGGCAAGCCGGGTGCAGGCGCACGAAAATATGGAACCCGATGGCCTTTCAGCGAGCCGATGTAGATTGTTTGTAAATCAGGACCACCGAAGGTAACACTCGCCATCCACGGCGCCATGCCTTGCCCGGTGGCAAATAAAACGTCTTCGTCGACCTGGTTCTTGGAAAAAGCATGTTCAAGATCGCCAACCTTCTTTGGGTCTCCTTCATCGAGCAGCACCTGGAGATCCCCTTGAGGCGTCAGTGCAAAGAGTTTGTCGGAGTAGACCATTGTCCCCCACAAATTGCCGAGACTGTCGAAGGTGATGCCGTCGGGCCATGCGCCTCTCCCCAGATGGGACGGGCCAAATGTTTCTCGTTCTCCCAGTGATCCATCGTCCCGCACACGGAGTCTGCTGATGCGTCCACCCGTTGTTTCCGCGACGTAGAGGTACTCTTCCCGTGCGTCCATGCGGATTTCGTTGGTAAAGTGAAAGCCTTCAGCGACAATGCGGAACTTGCCATCGATATACCGGGCAATGTAGCCGTCAGCAAGATCAGGACGAAGCGCATGCATCCAATTCTTGATTTTTGTTGAAATTGTGATCCAGATACGATCCTTCGAGTCGCGGAGCACGAAATTTACTTTGCCGATCGGTTCGCCTTCGATGCTGTCCGCCAGTACTTTGGAGTCTCCGTTGCGAGTCATGATTTCGAGGCGGTCCGTGCCAAAGTTCGAAATGAGAATATCTCCGTTGCGAGCAAATGCGAGACCATTTGGCAGGGTACCTTCGAGATATCGGTCCGCCTCGCTGGCTACACCTTCAAAGTGCCCTGAAACCTTCTGTGTGATAATTTCCTGCTTGCCGTCGGGGAGAATCCGGACTACGCCACCCCGGGCATCGGCCGTCCATAAGCAGCCGTTGCGTTCTGCTAGAAGACACTCGGGACGTTGAAGCCCCTCACCGATATATGCGACAGCACTCTTGTTGATGCCGAAGTCGAGAATAGGATTGGACATTGCGATGGACCTGCCGTGCAGAGTCTGCACGAAATCCATCGTAGCCTCCGTCCAATCGAAAATCAATCCGCCGCGCGGATCGGTAGTGGTGCAGTTTGAATTTCCGGAGTTCGCACCAGCAGATGAATTAGGTCATCGCGAAACACGAGTTTTTGGCAACTCTTGTAGCACATAGGGAGAATGAGTTGTGAGAAAGACTTGCGATCCCGTCTCGCGGCACGTTGCCGCTGAATCGCATCACCGCAACGTCAGGGGTCTTCGTGTGCGCCGTCTTCAGTGTGACGAAATTTGGGTATTTTGCGGAGCCAAGGCGAAGAGCGTATCACTAGAACAGAAAGCGGCTGGATGGGGTGATGTGTGGACATGGACAGCAATCGGGAGATAATATTCACATTTGTGCAACATGCGCAAATAATATCTCTTCATTCGCAATGGATTGTTGGATCGTCCAAAGAGTACTGGACCAGGCGTCTTACGGGGCCGTCTTTTTGGGAGAATTGAGAGGAATCAAAACACATGGACTATTCCAGCTTTGGTCTTCAAGAGAAAATCTCAATTGTAACCGGTGCATCCCAAGGCATAGGGAAGGCAATTGCCATTGGTTTGGCTCAAGCCGGCGCGCACGTGGTCTTGGCCAAACATCCCAGCCCACACATGGATGAGGTTCTCGGGGTAAAAGCCGAAATTGAGGCATTGGGACGCAAGGCTATTATTGTGCCGACCGATGTGTCCGAAGTCTCCCAGGTTCGAGCACTGATGGATCGAGCGAAGGCGGAGTTCGGACGTATCGATATCCTCGTGAACAATGCGGGATGGACAGGCACCACAGATGCCTTGGACGTGACCGAAGAAGAGTACGATAAGACCATGGACGCTTCTTTGAAGAGCGTCTTTTTCGCTTGCCAGGCTGCAGCCCGCGTGATGATTCCGCAGGGTGGCGGACGCATTGTCAATATTGGCTCGAACTTCGGTGTTATTGCCTTTAAAAAGCGGTCCGTGTATGCCGCTGCCAAGACCGGGGTGCATCATCTCTCTCGCGCTCTTTCGCTGGAATGGGCTCATGCAGGAGTGCTGGTGAACGTTGTGGCGCCTTGCATCACGGAGACCACATCTCGAAAGAACATACTGGAACGGCCGGGATACAAAGAGTGGGCGACCAAAGAAATGATTCCCCGCGGAAGGTGGAATCAGCCAGAAGACTTGGTGGGGGCCGTGCTCTTTCTATCGAGCAACATGTCGGACATGGTGGTTGGACATGTGCTGATGGTGGATGGTGGATGGACGCTTCATTGAGTTGTAAAGAGCAGCAATCGCCAAAAGCTTGAAATAGATACGGCAGACTCAATCGATATTTGAAAGGAAAGTCATGAAGCTCCACGGCAAGATAGCAGTCGTAACGGGGGCCGGGCAAGGGATAGGGAGGGGCATTGCCGAGGTCTTCGCGGAGAATGGTGCGGATCTCGTGATCAACGACGTTTCTTCAAAAGGATTGGAGGAGCTTGCGGGATGGATTCAGAACAGCGGTCGGCGGGTGCTCTCGGTGCAAGGTGATGTCTCCCGACGCGCCGATGTCGAGCGCATTTTCGATCGCGCTTGGGCCGAACTTGGGCCGGTCGATATCCTCGTGAACAACGCAGGCATTGAAACCATTGTGCCATTTCTCGATCTCACAGACGAGCAGTGGCAAGCCGTAACCGACACCAACTTGAAAAGTGAGTGGATGTGCTGCCAGGCCTTCTGTCGGCGTGCTATCAAAGGGGGTCGTGAGGCTTCGATTGTCAATATCGGCTCAATTCAAGCTGCCCGGGTATTGCCGGGACGAACACATTACGCGCCCAGCAAACTTGCCGTGGAAGCACTCACTCGCAATATTTCGGCTGAGATGGGACCGCACAAAATTCGTGTGAATTGTATCCATCCTGGGTTGATCGATACTCCGATGATAAGTTGGGTCATGCAGAGCAAAGAGCTGCTTCCTCAAGTCGTTGCGCAGATTTCAATGGGACGGCCTGGACAGCCACGTGAGATAGGAAGCGTTGCCGCGTTTTTGGCATCGGACGAGGCTGCATATGTCACCGGGCAATCTCTCTATGTTGATGGAGGTTGGGTGGGCAAGTAGAACGTCCCTCAAACCCAACCCATGCGTTCGAATCGCTTTTGCGTGTAACTTTTAGACGGATGGTTCGAATGGAAATGTGGTGATTCACCCTGGAACTTTTCTAGCTGCTTCCAGTCGATCTTCTTTCGAATGAGAGTCAAATTGAGCCTCCGCAACAGGATGCTCGTCGGATGTTATGCGGGTCGGACTATGGACTCCTAGCCTTTCGCGTTTGGGGCCTCATTTGATGGGTCTCGATCGGGCTGATTCCACCCAGCGACAAGATGAATATTGCATTCGTCGGAATTGGTGGATACGGCAAGCACGTCATCCGGGAGCTGAAGAGCCGGAACACCGTCGCAATATGCGATGTCGACTGGAGGCGAGAGCCTGCATTGGCGCAAGCGTGGGCGGTCCAAAATTTAGTCTCCCTTCACCAAGAAATTTGTTTTGCGCGAAGTTGATCAAGTTTTCATCAGGAGTTTTCGATGAATTATCAGATTTACGAGAAGTGTGCATTTGTGAGTGCGGGCGCGCATGGAATCGGCGAGGCCATCGCCGACCTGCTGACGCAGGAAGGCGCGAATGTCATCGTGGCCGATCGCGACGAGGTGGCGCTCGAGGAAAAATCCCACCGCTGGACCGGCGTAGTGGCTGCGGACCTGGCTACGGCCGACGGGGTGGATCATGCGGTTTCCGCGGTACTCAAAGAATTCGGGAAAGCACCCGATATTTTGGTCAACAATCTTGGCGTGGGAAACGCGGCCAAGTTTGAAGAGCTTACGGACCTGGACTGGGCGCACAGCATTGACATCAACCTCATGGGGACCATCCGCACGTGCCGCGCGCTTCTTCCGCGCATGGCGAAACAGGGATCGGGTGCCGTGATCAACACGGCTTCAGACTTGGCAAAGCAGCCGGAGCCGAGCTTGATGGATTATGGCCTTTGTAAGGCGGGACTTTTATATCTTACCAAGGCGCTGGCCCGGCAATATGTTCCCCACCTGCGCGTGAATGCGGTTTTGCCGGGCCCTATATGGTCGCAGATGTGGACACGGCCCGGCGGCATTGTGGATCAACTCATGGATGCTTACGGCGTGGGGAAGGAAGAAGCGCTGAATAGGTTTTTGGCGGAGCGATACATGCCGCTGGGCATTGGTGAACCGATGGATGTGGCGCACGCGGTGGTGTTTCTGGCCTCGCCGCTGGCTAAATTCATTACCGGCTCCAGCATCGATATCGGCGGCACCTTGCGGGGTCTTATCTGACCATCGCCCTCGCGCGGGGGTGTGATGGGTTCCTGCAAGCGATCATCGTCTCCGTCAGAGATGAGTCACAAGCGGAGCGAAGAGTGAGAATTTCAAAAATCGAGATTGCGGAATGCCGCATACCGCTTCCGAAGATATTGCGTTTGGGGCCGGATGAGATCGGCACGCGCGAGTGTGTTTTGGTCCGAATGGCTATTGGGTCTTAGTAATTTTCTGCGCAAGACTGCTGCCGCCAGCTCGAAGGGGGCGTATACATCCTGGAGCTATTATGCGGGCTCACCGGATTCTCTAGATTATTCGGCTCTAAAACAGATCGATAAAGCTAACGTGAGCAATCTTAAGTTGGCGCGGTTCGTGCCGGCGCGAGGTCCGGTTTGCTGGTTCATTTAATCCTCTAGTGATCGACGGCGTCTTTTATGGTGTGGGAAAGAACAATGGCATTTATGCATTGGACGCCGCCACTGGCAAGCAGATATGGGTTTATCCAGTCGTGGGCGGCCAACCCACGAATCGGGGTTTTAACCGCTGGATTTCAACCGATGGCAAAGACCGGCGGCTTATCTTTGCAGTCGATGGATATCTGCAGGAAGTCGATATGAACACGGGCAAAACCATCACGTCCTTTGGCGACGACAACAAGGTGGATTTGCGGGCGGGGCTAGGACGGCCGCATTCCGATTTTAGCCAACGAGTGCAGAGCGGCAGCCCGGGGCGGGTCTTCGAGAATCTGATCATCATTCTGAGTTCGTCACCCGGCGAAATGTACGGGTCGCCTCCCGAGATTTGCGTGCTTAACGATGTGAGGACGGGGAAGATTGCTTAGATTTTCCATACTGTTCCTCATTCCGACGAATTCGGCTATAACAGTTTCCCTCCGGACGCATGGAAGTATACACTGGCGGGAACAATGGCCGGGGTGCTGAAGACGTCGAGAAATCGAAGAGAGAGGTAGAAAAATGAACAAGGTTGTGCGAATGGTAATTGTCACTGCTGCTATTGCGGGAACGTCGCTCCAATTCGCGAGTGCAGACCCTTCTGGTCCCGTACCTGCTTCGGTGAGAGTAAGCGCGGACCACGCGATTCGCACCACTATTGATAAATTGATGGGCTGGCAGGTAGGAATCTTCACCAATGCCATTCCGGAAAAAACCTTTGCGGAGTCTGCGACTCTAGCCGACGCCCTGGGGCTGGGGCATGTGGGCGGAGACAGTACCCAGAAGGTGAGCGCGCAATTCGATCAAGACCTGGATTACAACCTTTCTCCCGAAGGCCTGGCTTTCGTCAAGCAAAAGCTTAAAACGCTGTTCCTGACGATGGACGTCTATCGAGTTCCCAGCGTACCGCCCGACAAGGAATCGCGGCAGAAGCTCTTTGCCTTTGCGAAGGATCTGGGAGTCGCGACCATCGTCACGGATGCCATGCCTTCCTCTTTGCGGGAACTCGACGCTCTCGCCAGCCAAAACAACATCAATGTAGCCATTGAAAGCCGCGACGATCCAAAGGATTTGGTGAGCTCGATCAAGGGGCTCAGTCCGCACATCGGAGTGAACGCCAATCTCGCGCAGTGGATGGAACATGGGATACGGCCACTGACAGGACTGGCAACGGTAAAGGATCGATTGATGGTTGTGGAGGTTCGTGACCGCAGCCACCTCGGAGCCGATGCAAGTGACGTTCCGCTAGGAACGGGCGCGGGTGATCTGCAACGGTTTTTCTACCAAGTAGCCGTACAGGAGCCAAAACCGGAGGAGCAGCCGAACGCGTGCGTCAACTGCCTCCGTCCGTATGGAGGAACCAAGCCGCTATTTATCGCCTTGGCTGTGCCCCCATCGAGAATCACCTCGCGAGAGGCGAGGCCTCCGACATTCGCGACCTTATGGCAGGCGGCTGCGAATTTGGAGCACATAGTTCGACCGGCCATGGGGTACCGTATCGAAGAGGATGCGCGTCTTATACCGCCTGCGAGCACCGATCAAGTGCCGGCTGAGGTCAAGGAGAAAATTGAAGCCGCACTTCCGCGCACGGCGGCGGTGACACCAAAGAAGCCCAGAAAGCTTCTGGTCATTGACCTTTGCCCGGCGGGGGCCTTCTATCATGCCACTATTTCGACCGCCGATTTTGCAGTCCAAAAGCTGGCGGACTATACAGGCGCCTTTCAGCCCGTCTTCAGCAACGATTTGAATAACCTCAAATATCCCAACATCCTCAAATACGACGCCGTATTTCTGAACAGCGCAATGGGGGAGATCTTTTCCGACCCCGCGGTTTTGGACGGCCTGACCCGCTTCGTGCGCCAGGGCGGCGGCTTTATTGGCTTACACGCTGCGAGCTTTGCTTCTATGGGCATTCCGGAGTATGGCGAACTGATCGGCGCACAAGGCGGTCCTCATCACGTGGAAACATCCACAGTAAAAATCGACGACCCCGACAGTCCGCTCACCAAGCAATTCGCGTCAAGCCCGTTGACGGCGCAGTTTGATGGAAAGGCGTTCACCTATACCGACGAGTTTTACCATTTTGTGCCCTGGGGACCCTATTCGCGCCAGAAGCTGCATATCCTGCTCAGTATCGACGATGCTAAGACGCCAAATCTCAGCGAATGGCATGTGCGGCCTGACGGGGATTACGGATTGGCCTGGATCAAGAGCTACGGGAAAGGCCGCGTGTTCAACTGTGCGCTTGGACATACTCCGACCTTTTTCGAGACACCCGCACTAGCCCGCATGTTCATGAATGCGATTCAATTTGTGGTCGGCGACCTGCCTGCGGACACCACCCCGAGCGCGAGGTTGGTGGTGAACAAGTGAAGGCCCATGGAAATTAGTTGCAATGGGCCCTCGGCGCTGACGCCGCTTATCTTACCGAAAAAAGAGCGTGCAGCTCCTGGGCGCGCCCACCGTGAGAACGACGGGGCCGAACGCCGGTCAAACCTGGATCTATTTTTTATCTCTATGTGGAATACGATTCGAGCTGGTCAGTTTTCCGAACGGAAAAAGTTACGAGAAAGACACGCAGCTCTGCTTGTGGCATCCCGCAAACCTTACCGCCTGATTCACAATACGTCACCGGTTAGAGGTTGGTGCTGTTACCCCTGAACAGAGAGAGTATGAGAGTGCGATTTCGAACTGCTCGTATCTACCTAATCTGCTCGTTTTGTATGACCGTTTTGCTCTTCGGAGAAAACGGGAAACCATCGCGCGACGTGGACTGGCCCGATTACGGCGGAGGAGCAGCCTCCATGCAGTTTTCGCCGCTCGCTCAAATTGACAAGTCGAACGTGACCAACCTCACTCAAGCTTGGTTTTATCCTATCCCCAACGCAGTGGGGAGATTCGACTTTAATCCGATAATCGTGGACGGCGTAATGTATGTTCTCGGCGACAAAGGCGCGATTGTGGCCTTGAATGCCGCCACGGGAAAGACGATCTGGACGCATCCAACCGACGTCGATCCTATGGACCGCGGGATCAATTATTGGCAAAGTAAGGACGGCCAAGATCGAAGACTTATCTTCTCCGCAGATAGCTATTTGCAAGAGATCGACGCACAGACTGGCGCATCCATACGAACCTTTGGCACGGACGGGCGTGTGAACCTGCGCGACGGACTTGGCCGGGATCCGAAAACGATTTCCCAGATACAAACCGGAACCCCGGGACACACATATAAAAACGAAATTATTTTGGGTTCGGCGACGAGCGAGGCCTATGGTTCGCCTCCGGGATATCTTCGTGCATTTGACGTTCTCAGTGGAAAGCTACTCTGGACCTTCCATACAATTCCGCTTCCCGGGGAATTCGGCTACGACACGTGGCCCAAAGACGCTTGGAAATATGTTGGCGGGGTGAATACGTGGGGCGAGTTTTCGATCGACACCGAGCGGGGCATCGGATATTTTCCGCTCGGTTCACCGACTTACGACTATTGGGGCGGGGACCGCATTGGCGCGGATTTGCTTGCCGATTCCTTATTAGCTGTGAATTTGCGCACCGGCAAGCGACTGTGGGATTTTCAGATCGTTCATCACGATCTTTGGGATTACGATCCGACAGCGGCTCCGAAGCTCCTGACGGTCCAGCACGATGGAAAGAAAGTAGATATTGTCGCGATCGCGACTAAGTCGGGATTTGTCTTCGCATTCAATCGACTAACAGGAAAGCCGCTCTGGCCGATCGAAGAGCGGCCGGTTCCCAAGAGCGATGCGCCCGGAGAAAAGTCGTGGCCGACGCAACCGGTTCCAACCGCTCCGCCTGCCTTTGCCCGCCAGAGCTTTACCGACCGTGATCTAGACCCGTATATGAGCGAGGCGGACAAGAAGAAGTTTCTGGGTATTCTTCGAACCGCGAACAACCATGGAATTTTTACTCCTGGAACAGACAAGCGGGATTCCATCGAGATACCGAGTGACGTGGGAGGTGCTAACTGGGGCAATGGTGCCGCGGATCCGAGAACGGGAGTCTTTTTCATTCGGACGCAGGATTTGCCGGAGTTGAAATTCAAGCTAGCTCCGAACGAACCTCTTCACGTTCCGCTTGGGGCGACACCGGAGACACAAGGCCACGCAATCTACAACCAGATGTGCGAGCCATGCCATGGGCCCAATCGGGCGAATGGCTTGAGATCGCCCAAGGATATCGGAATCGAGCGATTCAGGCAGATCTTACATAACGGGCAGGGAGAGATGCCGAGTTTTTCCCAGCTTTCTTCACAATATGTGGACGCATTGGCTGCCTACATCGTCAATCCATTCGCATCTGCTCCGGTACATGTGCGGCGCTCTGGAGGAGGAATGGAGAAGTTACCGCCGTTGCCGGGCATTACCCGGTATTTCGGTATCTACGAGAACAGGATGATATCCAGCGAAGGGCTGCCGGCGATCAGTCCGCCATGGACTTCTTTAGTGGCAGTCGATTTGAACCATGGAACCATTAAATGGAGGGTTCCATTAGGCACAGTCCCGGGACTAGCGGCAAAGGGAATCAAGGACACGGGAGCTGCGAGTGTATTGCTTGCGGCGGTCAGAAATGGCCCGGTAGTAACAGCGGGCGGGCTGGTCTTTGTGGGCAGTTGGGGCGATCGCACGGTTCACGCCTTCGATGAAAACACCGGCGAGCTTCTATGGGAACAGCAGATCGGAGCCAATCCTGAGGGTATTCCGTCTGTTTATGAAGCTGATGGCCGGGAGTATATCGTTTTTTGCGCCGCGGCCCATCCGCCAAGTTCGGCTCCCGGCGAGGGGTTCGCCTGGACAGCCGGAACCCAGGGAGCGCAAGGTTACTATGTTTTTGCGCTGGGGAAGAATGCATCTCGATAGACGCCAAAGGGGGCGGCTTCGGCAGATGGAAGCGGAGAACGGCTTGTGAAGCCGTTGGTTGCCGGGCTGAGCCCACACCTGAAAGTACTGAAGTCGGTAATCCGAAAACGTAGGTTGAGCTTTCCGGCTGAGAGCGGAAGTTGCGCGTGCTCAGGTCCAACATGCTCTCTAACGAACTTGTCACAGCTTTGCAGTTGCGCCGTGTTCCCACGGCGATTGTAGATTATGCGGGAAAATTAATATCTTCAAAAAATTTGTAGTTGCTCAGATCGGCAGGAGGAGCGAAGAAGCACGCCACTTTCATCTGTACGTCGCCGGAGTTTTGCAGCATGTGGATGCTGCCCTGCGGAAAAAGAACCGCGCATCCCTGTTTCACGGACCCTACGACGCCGTCAATCATGACGCGGCCCTCCCCCTGGACGATATAGATGATCTCTTCTCCATTTGGGTGGGAGTGGGCCGGCCGTACGGTCTGGCCGGGTTCGACTTCGATTGTGCACATCGTGCAATATTGTGCGGCGACATTTTCTTGGGTTATGACCCAGCGAAGGTCTCTGCCAGGCAGACTGAGGGCTTCAATACTGGATTCGTGGACAATCGGTAGCTTCATGCCGGACACCTCTTTTTTCACCAAATGAAGAATCTATTTCTGTGCCGCAGCGACTGCGCCCCGGACAGTGCCTGCGATTGCAGCGGGAGTAAGTTGAAAAGCTGGGAGTAATTCCTCGTACGTTGCGGAGTGAATGAATTGCGGTTTTCCGTTAGCGTCAAGCGTATTGATCGTCAAAATGCGATCGAATGTTCCCGGACTTCCTGAATCACGGTTACGATAAAGGACCTTCAGGAAGTTTTGCCATATATATCCGTTGTTCTGTTCCGCAAAGATGAGGGGCTTACCGTATGAATAGAGTTGAAGCAGCAGGTTATTATCTATCGATGGCATGTCGACGACCCGCACCGCCAAGCCTTCCTTCGCGCAGATCTCCGCTGAGGCAAGTGCCTCATGGACCCCGCGGCCACTGCTCACGATGGTGGCCGCGTCCGCATCGCTCTCGCGTAAGATATGGCCTTTGCCGAAGGTGAAGGTGTAATCCTGGCCGTAGAGCACGGCAGAGCCTGTGCGCATCACGCGAACATAGACGAGGCCACGGTTGCCCTCCATAATCCACTTCATAATGGAGAGCATCTGCTGCGGGCAGGAGACATCGATGATCTTGAGTTGGGCTACGGCGTCAAAGGTCGTGATGTCATCATTTCCCATGTGGGTGGCGCCATTCGTTCGGGTCTCGAAGTTCGCAGCTGTGGCGAGGAAAGTAAGATCAAGGCCGTGCCCTTCGCTGAGCCAGCCATCCGCCGATTGCATTGCCTCAATCCGTTCCTGTTGGCCGACAGCGATACGGCGCAGCACCTGCCAGTTGAAGAACGGACAGAATGTGCTGACCCAGGTATTGCTGCCAAGAGCGGCAAAGGCTTCCCCGATCAACATCATATTCGCTTCTGCGACGCCGACGTTGAGAGCGCGGCGCTGATCTACTGCGGCAATACCGGCTTGGAGGCCGCTTGTAGATGAGAGATCGGAGTCAATGGAGACGATCGAGGCATCTTGTGCAAAAACTTTCATGGCGCCAGTGACGATCTCTGCGGCGCTATAGGACTTTTGGGGGTCGAGCAGGGGAAGGCGACCGGCGTCATACAAAATTCGCTTATCGCGAGGTGCAGCACGCTTCGTCAGCACTGGACCGACGACAGAAACGAGCGTACGGCGTTGGGGAGCATTCCCCTCTATCTCCAGGTGCATCTGCCGTGCAGCGTTAAAGAGCCGTTCGCGAATTGAGCTGTCTTGTGCTGTCCGCTCGATCCGATCAAGATAGTTCAGAAATTCCGCCACTCTGGCATTACGCTGCTCAGTCTGTAATGCCAGCTCCTGCACAATGAGCGATTCGGGGATTGTGACTTTATGTTTGTTCATAAAGTCGGAGAACGAACCATAGCCCTTGGTGCTTTCGCAAATGATCGCCGTTGGTTTTCCATTGCGAACACTCGACCGAAAACTTTCCAGCGCCGCCACCACGCCATCGTACTGTGTGGCATCCACGTTATGCGCGATCCAGCCAAATGAGCGGAAAACCTCATCCAGCGCTGGCATGGGATAGAGCATTCGATTGTGGATGTCAAGTTGACCGTTGTTCCGGTCGACGAGGACGCAGAAATTATCCAGATGATTCTGGCCAGCATACATTATGGCTTCCCATACCGATCCTTCCTGTAACTCACCGTCACCTGTCATGCAGTAGGAGTCGAAGCGCGGGCTGGTCCGACCAGCGATGGCAAATCCTTGTGCAACTCCAATCCCTTGACCCATGGGGCCCGTAGCAATGTGGACGCCCGGAAGGATAGGGCCGGGATGACCATTGAGGATACTGTTGTACGAACGGGAATGGCGCAGGATGCTTTCGTCAAAATAGCCAAGCTCGGCATAGATCGACGCGAGCGCGGCTACCGCATGTCCCTTACTCAACGTGAATATATCCTGCCCGCGTTCAGTAGGGTTTTCGATATTGAGCCGAAGAAATCCGCCGAAAAAAAGTGTGACGAGGGGGATCACCGCCGAGAATGCTCCACCGGAATGGAGACCATGATCTACAGCGTCACGGCTCTGCCCAAGCGTCAGGATTCGTATGTCGGAGTCTTTTATGGCGAGCAGTTTGAGCATTCCATCGCGAAGAAACTGGTCCCGATATAAAAAGAGTTCGCGATCAGGATTGCGGTGGCTATTAGCGATCGAAGTTGAGGTCATCGAGTTCCCAGAGCTTAAGTTCGGCCGATGGTGGGTGTTTTTTCTTTCCTGCGAGTGAAATAATGCGTATTGCCCAAGTCATATTCTTGGTTATACGCGAATATAAACCTCCACAAATTGGACCGTCAACCTTGTGATCCGCTCTGGCTGTGATCCGCTCTGGCGGCCATAGCTGTGGAGCGCATGGGCAAGAATTGCGGCGGGGCCAGCATCGGCTTCGTTGTGCCATACGGGGAGGATTTCTATGGCTATCGATTGGCGCTGAAGTAGCCATGCCTCCATGTCTGGATGCTTGAGAAGGAAGGGTTCATAGGCAATTGTGGTCCACGTCATAGACGCACACAAATTCCATTTTGTTTGAGGAGACGGGAGTGAGCGAGGAACCTCAATATATCCGCACTCGGCGTTGAGTCAAACCCCCTTGGAGAAGTGGATCACGGCTAGAGTAACGCCCGGGAGATCGGAAACAATCTCCCGGGCGATTTGAATAGGTCCTATGACTAGAATTTCACTTTGAGCGAAAGGCGAACGAATCTCGGCAGGTTGCCCTGGCTCACAGCGTCGGCGATTCTCCCAAAATTCCCGTTGTTCACGCCGGTGATGGGTCCACGGTAGAATTCCGGGGAGTTGAAGGCGTTGATGTAGTCCGCACGGAAGATCACATTCACCCAATGCGCGAACTGGGGCCCTTCTGGAGCGACAAACCCACATTTTTGTAGCCCGGCTTCCGCACGCTGGTTATGTAATTAACCAGATTTGCAGCTGGAACGATTGACGGACGTTCCAAACCGGCGTTTTGCTGCCGATGCAACCCCTTGTGCCTCCGCCAGTCAGCGCTGTGAAGATATTGAACCAGCGGCCGAATATGGATTGATTCGGTACGCTCATTCCCTTGACACATATTCAGCGCAAGATACAATTGGGCCAACAAATAAACCAGCAGCGGAGCGAAGCGATGAAACCAAGCATATTGACAGGGGCAGGCGCTCTCGCGCTGGGAGCCATACT
>JBDTBI010000091.1:0-5141 GCA_039924215.1 Acidobacteriaceae bacterium | reverse complement strand
AAGGCCGCGCCACGAATCGTCGAGTGCAGATTCAGCTTCTATCCAACGCCACGCAGAATGCCGGTGCTCAACAGGGAACGACGGCAGGCCAGGCGAACGCCCAGTCGCCGCAATAGCTTTACTTCGTTGAACGAATATAAAGGGCCGGGTTCAGGTCAGGATCGTTATACATCTTGAGTTGACGATAGACCTGGAAGCGGCCCTCCCCGTCAAATACACGCTGCCAGAAACGATCGATACATCCTGCAAGATTGTTACGTTGCGTTTCCAGAATCGCGAAGCGGTGCAGATTGCGTTCGCGATGGCCCGGGGGGGCGGGATCCCGCTCGATCTCCTCGAGGGTGTGGTAACGTTTCAGGCTCAGGATTGAAAGCCTGTCCAGCATCAATCCCGGGGTTTCAGAATGCAATTCCGCCTGTGGATTCGGCAGTCCAGACCAAGACAATTCCTCCAATAATCTCACGTCGCATCGCTCCATCTGGTCGTTACGGTGTTGATTGATCTTGTCGATGGTGTGCTTCGCAGCGGCGATGACAGCATCTTCAGCATGCACATCGCGCGCCTTGTCTTCTTCATGCCACAGTTCAAAATTGGCCCGATGCAGGCCCTCGAGGGCCATGTCGAATGGGCCTCCCGCAACGGGCATGTAGAGCTCGGCATGCCAGTGTGCGGTCCACCGATCGTATAGCTCGAAAATATGTGCCCCGGAAAGAGTGCGAACAGAAGCCATACCGAACATCATACCCACACGACGCAGCCTGTACCTTTCGATCTGCGATCCGAAAAATTATTGCCCGCTGAAAGTGGGTTTGCGTTTCGTTTCCGGGCGGTCATGGAGCTATACTGGCGGCCATATGAAGATGAACGGATCCGGCGGCGAGACGGTTTTATGTATTTCCACGAGCGAACAAGGGCAGATGCTTCTTTCGGAGCTGGCACGCCTCGGCTGCCGCGTCGTTTTACTGACCATTGAAGAGCATCACAACGCCGATTGGCCAAGAGATATCCTGGTTGACCTGCACACGATGCCAGGCGGAATGACGCTGCAGCAGATTATCAATACGGTGGCATATCTCGCCCGCTCGCAACGGTTTGCACGAATCCTTCCGTTGGATGAGCCCAGCATGGAGACGGCGGCCGTTCTTCGAGAGCATCTGCGGATACCTGGCATGGGTATCACGACGACGCACTCGTTTCGTGACCGGCTGGCCATGCGAATGAAAGCTGCTCATTCTGGAATGCGAGCGGCTGCATTCACTCCAATTGTGAACTATGACGATATCCGCGCGTATATGGAGAAAGTCCCCGCTCCATGGCTGCTGACGCCACGGAGTGAGCTGTTTCCGGGCCCCATCCAACAATTCCGCGATTCGGACGAAGTGTGGCGCGCGCTGGAAGAGCTGGGCGACGGCCAAAGTTATTTCTTCCTGGAGCAATCGATCTCTGGAGATTTTTTTCATGTTGACAGCATCACGGCGGCCGGCCAGGTGGTGTTCGCCGCTGTCGAAGCCTCGGGCGACACATCCGGAAGCAGTTCCCAGAGTAGCGATGGCCAGAATAGCGATGGCTCGCCCGCCCGTCCGATTTCGTGTACTTTGGCGCAGCAAGATGATTTGAAGCGAGCGAACGCGAAGCTGCTGGAGCGACTGGGCCTGGTGCGGGGTATCGCACGGTCAAAATTCATCCGCTCCCATGCCACAGGCGAGTTCTACTTTCTGGAGACATCGGCGAATGTCGGAGATGCTTCGACTGTAGAGAAAATAGAGCAAGCACACGATCTGAATGTATGGGTGGAGTGGGCGCGACTGGAAGTTGCGGCCATGCGTGGACAGACGTATGCGCTGCCGAAGAAGAACACTGCTGCTAAAATTGCGCCTCCGGAGCCTCAGAGCGTTTCCATCGATACCGCTTCCGTCGATACCGCTTCCATCGATTAGGATGGAACTGGCCGGTTACGATGGAACTGGCCTTCCGAGTTGCGAACCTACTATGCCCTCATCGACATGGCTTCAAGTTCCACATCGCCGCTTCAATCCATTGAACCGCCAATGGGTGCTGGTGTCGCCGCATCGCACGCAGCGGCCGTGGTTGGGTGAAGTCGCCAAATCGGAAGAGATTCCGGCAATCCACTACGACCCGAATTGTTATCTGTGCCCGGGCAACACGCGCGCGGGGGGGCACAAAAATCCGCAGTACGACGGTGTGTTTGTCTTCGACAACGACTATGCCGCTCTGCTTCCGGATACGCCTCCGCTTACTGACCTTCCGCAGGATGATCTGTTTCGTGCCGAGCGCGAACGCGGAATTTGTCGCGTGCTATGTTTTCATCCCGACCATGATTTGACGCTGGCCCGTATGCAGACCCGGGATATTGAACGCGTGGTGGATGCGTGGACAGCACAGTACAGGGAGTTGGGCCGGCAGCCGGAAATCCGCTATGTGCAGATTTTTGAAAATCGCGGTGCGATGATGGGGGCCAGCAATCCGCATCCGCATTGTCAGGTATGGGCGACCGAACATGTTCCGGATGAGCCGCGAATGGAACAGCTTACGCAAAAGGAATATCGCGATGTCCACGGAACCTGTCTGCTCTGCGATACGCTGCATCGGGAACTTCAGCTCTCACAGCGGATTGTGTGTGAAAACGAAGAGTTCGTTGCGTTGGTGCCATTCTGGGCCGTCTGGCCATTTGAAACCCTTGTTTTGAGCCGCCGTCACTTCGGTTCGCTTGCGAAAATGGACCAGAGGCAAAGGGCCGCGCTGGCCGAAATTCTGAAACAAGTGACGACACGCTACGACAATCTTTTTGAGGTCGGTTTTCCGTACACCATGGGTTTGCATCCAAGCCCGACGGATTCCAGTCCGCATCCCGAATGGCATTTCCACGCCCACTTCTATCCGCCGCTGCTGCGGTCCGCAACGGTGCGGAAATATATGGTCGGTTTTGAGATGCTGGGCATGCCGCAACGAGACATCACCCCGGAGAGCGCCGCCGAGAGATTGCGCGGACTCAGCAATCTGCGTTACACGTTAAAGCAGTAGTGCTTGCCGGGGCTCGACGGATAAATTAGTGCTGGGTACTGGCCCATATCAACGACGAATGTGTCTACGAAATGGCATTGAACCGTTTGTTCGATGTGCAAGCTCTCGGGTGTATGCTAAGCCCGAACGAGGCAAACGGAATGATCTACTTGGAGATGTCGAGAGACGCGCAGCATGGCGGGGGGACCTGGGGTTTCACGAATTGCGTATGGGCACCTACCGAGAAGAAGGGGGCTGGAGGCAGCTGGCCGTTCTGGGAGAAAGTCCTGCAAGTACACGAGGGGGACACCGTACTTCATCTCAGGGGAGTTCCACCAGAGGCGTATTTTGTGGGCTACTCCGTTGCGTCTGGTGATGGTTTTCGGACGACGCGACGACCGCCGGATCCAGGAGAGTGGAGCTATGCCGAGGCGTTCTACCGCGCCGACTTGATCGGATTCACACCGTTTCATAAATCCATCAGCTTAAGCCAGATTTTCAAGGAGCGCAGGTCGGTACTAGAGGCGTACTTTGAAGCTAATAAAAACCGAGGGGCAGCCAAAGATAACCTCTTTTTCGTTAAGCAGTCTGGCCGTCTGCAGTGCTTAAACGGAGCTTATCTCTCGAACGTCGGCGAGGAGCTACTCACGTTATTGTTTGGCAGTTCGACAGGCCTTAAAGCTTCAAGCTCCGGTGAAGTCATTGTCTCAGTCGAGACAGGTTCACAGATTTCAAATATCCGAACTCGGCTGGGGCAGTCCCGCTTTTCAGATGAGATCAAAAAGCTCTACGGAATTCGCTGCTCCTTCCCAGGATGTGAAATTACGGATCCGCGCTTCCTAGTTGGATCTCACATCGCGCGTTGGTCTGACAACGAGGATCTCCGCGGTCAGCTTGGAAATGGGCTCTGTCTTTGCCTGATTCATGACAAGGCATTCGAAGTGGGGCTGTTCACTCTCGATGAACACCACGCGGTCTTTGTCAATCCAAGACAGCACAACTCAAAGTCCACAGTCGTTCAAAATCTTCTTGAGAAGGAAGGCGAGAAGATTCGTACCTGCCGCGTGCCACCATTAGCCGATGCTCTTTTGGAGCATTGGATTCGGGTTGACATCGATCCGATCGACTCGGGCGCAACATTGACGGCGAAGGTATAGCCGATGAACTTTAGAGGGATTGTTCTCGACATGGTGGACTATTTTTAAAAACACCGTCAGGCAAACCAAAAAATAGAATAGTGACGGGTGCGTGCATTTCGAGGGCGATGGGTGGAATGTGCGGCTCGAATCGGGCGAAGTTGATTATTATTGTTGAGGGTTCTCACTAGACCCTTCCACGCACAGAACCACTCGGAATTGGATTTCGCTTTGTACAGAATTTTGCGGAGGTTTGAATGCCCCACACGTCCCGCCGATGGTTTCTGAAGTCATCTTTAACGGCTGCATGCGCAGTGGGATTTTCTGACCGGGCATCTGCTGCAGAGTCGATACCGGCTGGGAAAACCGCACTTCGGCCGTCGCACCTTTCAATTAAGAAAGGTGTGCTGTTCAGTATGCTGCCTGCGACCATGAGCTACGCGGATCGCTTCAAGCTGGCACGCGATGTCGGTTTTGACGTTGTGCAGGTTCCCACGGAACCGGACGAGCACAAGGCTCGAGAAATCAAGAACGCGGCCGAGAAGGCAAATATTCGTATTGACTCGGTTATGAACATGAATCATTGGAAGTACCCGCTTTCGTCGAGTGATCCTGCGGTGGTGAAGGTGGGTCTAGCAGGCATGCGTACATCGCTGCAGAATGCAAGTCTCTGGGGGGCGGATGCCGTTTTGCTGGTTCCGGGAATTGTGAATCCGCAAACATCGTACCGGGAGGCATGGACGCGCTCACAAGCGAACATCCGTCCCCTGATTCCGGTTGCCGAGAAATTGAAGGTTGTAATTGCGATTGAGGAAGTGTGGAATGACTTCCTTCTGAGCCCATTGGAAATGGCTCGCTACATTGATGAGTTTCGCAGTCCATGGATCAAGGTTTGGTTTGATGTGGGGAACGTGATGCTGTATGGCTATCCACAGGATTGGATTCACACTCTGGGCAAGAGAATCGTCAAGGTTCACCTCAAGG
>JBDTBI010000090.1:0-5028 GCA_039924215.1 Acidobacteriaceae bacterium | reverse complement strand
ATCCTGAACGGCGGTGCCATCACCTGGCAATCAGCTCGACAGCCAGTTGTCTCGCTCTCCAGCACTGAGTCCGAGTACATCGCTCTCTGCTCAGCCGCCAAGGAGTCCGTCTGGCTCGATCGCTTTCTCGCCGAGCTCGGCTACGATCAGCGTCCAATCACTATCCTGGTCGACAACACGAGCGCGATCAAGCTCTGCACCAATGACGTCTTTCACAAGCGCACCAAACACAAGGCATCCGATGGCAGCCAACCCAAGAATTCCATGGGTTGTAAATTTTATGTCCAATACAAACAGCACCAACGCACCCACCAGAAATCCGATGGCTGCATGTTCCAGCGGCAGCAAGTTCAGGGCAAACAGAGAGATCAGCACCAGGACCGTCCCCAGCGCCCCTGGAACAATGGTGCCCGGAGCATTGAACTCCAGATAGATCAGCAACCCGCCGAGGATGAGCAGAATCACGGCGAGGTTCGGGTCGGTCAGCGCGCCCAGAATGCGCTCGCGTGTGCTCGGCAACAACGTCTGCACATCGGCATCCTGCGTGCGCAGCACCTGCTTTGTGCCGTTGAAGCGCGTGATGGTTGTGCCATTCAGGTGGTCGAGCAACGTGGCTGTGTCCGGCGCAATCAAATCAATTAAATGCAGATGGAGCGATTCCTGATCGCTGTAAGACTTCGAATTCCGCACCGCCCCCTCGGCGGCCTGCACATTGCGGCCTCTTCGAGAAACATACGAGCGAAGAAATGCAGCCGCATCGTTTTCGATCTTTTCCTTCAGAATCGGGCCCATCTTCTGGCCTTCCAGAATCGGATGCGATGCGCCTGCTTCGGTACCGGGTGACATGGCCGCAACATCCGCAGCCTCCAAAATGAAGAAACCAGCAGACCCGGCGCGGCTGCCGGAGGGCGCCACGTACACGATCACCGGCACCGCCGACTGCTCGATGGCAGTAACCATGACGCGGGTGGAGGTGAGCAGGCCGCCGGGCGTTCCCAGCTCAACTACAACTGCCTCGGCATGAATCCGCGCCGCATGCCGCAGTCCTCGTTGCAAATATGCGGCGCTGATCGGCTGAATGGTATCGTGCAGGGGCAGATTGACGACAACGGGTCGCGACGGAGCGGACTCGGCATGCGATGGAGGGGGCGCGGCTTGAGACGGCGCGGTTCCACATACCAGGACCGCAAGCGCCGCGGCGGCAGTGGCGAGCCCGAACCTAACCCAGCCCAAGCGCCTCGATGGCTGCTTCGCTGACGCGCGCTCGATTCTGCCATCTCCGCGCATCACGGGTGGCTCTGTTGTGCCTGTATCGCCTGCAGAATTCCTTTGGCCGCACTATTGTTCGGCTCAAGGTGCAGCGCATCGCCGGCATGTTTCTGGGCATCGACCAGGGAGTGCTGCGTGAGGGCAATCCGTGCCAGCACCAGATAGGCTGGCGCATTCGGTTGCGCCTGCAACGATTTGTTGGCCTCCTGCTCGGCGATTTTTATACTGCCGGCGTACTCGTGGACCTCGGCGAGGCCCGCATACGCGGTGGCGTTTCCCGGATCGGCGGCCAGCGCAAGCTGAAACTGGCGCTCGGCTTCAAGCAGCAGGCCATTGTTCACGTATTCCCTGCCCTGCAGGCACAGCCTGTGGGCGCGCTCGGCGGGCGGCAGCGAGCGCAGCTTCATCGCGTTCATCTGTTCCAGAGCAAACGCGCCCTGCCGCAAAGAGCTTTCGTCGTAGCGGCGCGCAATGCGTTCCAGCGGCTCGTAATCCGCGCTGGTTGCATCCGTGCTCGCCGGCGGAGTCGTTGGAGTTGCATCGCCGGAGGCATCCGCTGCATCTGCCTGATCGGCGGCTGGATCGCTTGCAACGTCGGAATCGGCATTTTGAGAAACAAGCCCCTTCGCCGACGGACCCTTTTCGGCGTCTGCCACCTGGGACGCAGCCTGAGACGCGGGAATACTCTTCAGCATCACCAGATTTTTGCGCAGGGTCTGCGCTTCCCCATCCTTGGGGCTCAGCGCAAGGCACCGATCCACTGCGTTCAATGCATCCGTGTAGTTTTTTTGGCGGCGTTGAGAAACGGCTAGGTTGAACCAGTAGTCCGCGCTTTGTGGGTTCATCTGCACAATGCGCTGGAAAAATGCCGTTCCGTTCTTACCGCGCCGATTCACCGCAATTCCCTCGTTATTCAAAACTTCCGGCATGGGCAAAACTGCGGCAATGGAGGCGAACGACGCCTGCGCATTGGCGTAGTTCCCGGTGTAGAGATAGCTGAGCCCGGCGTAGAACATGGATTCCAAAGAAAGACGGCCCCCCTTGGGAACTTTTTTGAAAGCGACTTCGGCCTGATCATATTGCTGGTCATTGAAATATGCGAGGCCGAGCGCAAACCACGCCTTGACGTAGCTCGGGCTGAGCGCCACAGCCTTCTGCAGATGGTCGATCTGGTCCTCCGCGGTCGGGCTCATGAGACCGCGAGTGTAGTTTTCAAACGCATCCAGACGCAGATTCCGGCTAGCGGCCTGAAAGGTTTGTTCGTCTAAATTCAGCGCGGGGTCGATCTGCATGGCCATTTTCCAGGCCAGCTTATTCTCTACGTTTATCAACTGATCGAGCTTCCCCTCCGCCTGCAGCGTGGGCCCAAGCGCAAGATGGCTCATCTCCAACACTCGCGCCGTGGCAGTAATGTTCCCATTGGCCACAGTGTAATTTCCGAACACGATATAGTCGGCGTCCAGCGTTTGAGCAATGCGGTACGCCGTAGCCTGCGTCGGATGAAAATCGGGAGGCAAACCCAGATGCTGCATGGCATAGCGGCGATCTTCACGACGGATGGTCAGAAAACCGGCGGAACTCAACCGCTGATTGAGAATGTCTGGAAATGACTCCCCTATCCAGTCCAGCCCGGACTCAGTGGAATTGTTCTCAAAGGGGAGCGCCCACACCAGGTGTCCATCCCAGTCGGCGTCCTTTTTCTGCCGCGTTTGAGCGACGCAAGGGAACACTGCCAGCGCAGCCAGCACGCAAACAACGAAGGCCCGGCAAGTACGAGAAGCGATCCTATATCTGGGTTGAGTCATCCCACTCGTGATTATAGAGTTCGGCATCCCCGATGACAGAGTTTGCCAATCGAGGATTAACGCTTTGCCAATCGAGGGTCAACGGGAAAGCGTCCGTCGAAGCGGCTGCACCCCTTGATTCCAGGCGGAATACGCACGGACTGGATTAGCCCCCTGCGGGAGCTGGCCCAGCTGCGGACGATTGAATAGCAGCACTGCCGCCCATAATCCCCGGCTTCGGGCCTGCCAGACCACGCCCCCGTGCAGCAGTCTCGCGATCAGATCCGGCGGCAAGTCACGATGATAGCCAAAATATTTCCGGTTCCATGCAGCATCGCCGAAATGGAACCAGGTGAAAGTATTCGTCAACTGATACTTTGTCGAAAAAACGAGTGCCGCATCATAGCCTGGCATCTGCATCGCCGCCTCAATCTGAGGCAGTGAAAAATTATCGATTGCTACCACGTGGTACGGCTTTCGCACATATCCGAGTTCCGGCTTGGTGAGTTCGTCCGTAGCTGGCCACGCAGTTAGGACTGTGCCGCCGGGCGCACGATGGGCGATCTGTGCGATTGCCTTTTGCTGCATCACGATCAGGCTGCGATAGGTCAGATTATCCTCCGGCGTAAAGCGGTAGGGAGGATTGACAAACAGCCCGGCCACGAAACCTACAACGCTGAGCAGCACGATCCACGGCCATTGCTCGACGCGCCGCCGCCAGGTCGATACGCACAACAACAAAATCAGTGGATAGAGAGGCAGCAGATAACGCGCCAGCACGGCCCCTCCCACGATCGAGAAGAACACCACATTCACCAGCAGCAGAACGCCGATCTGGGCCTGCACATTCCAGGAAACCCGCGGACGCTTGGTCCCGTCTGCCTGCCGCAGCGCCGGCAGAAACATCGCGGCCACCATGCACAGGATGGGTACAAACAAATTCATATAAATGGTTACCTGCATCAGGCGCTGGGCCAACGCCAGCAGGAATCGGAACCAATGCAGGGTCAGGACTGCGTTGTAGCGCACAAATTGTGGATTGCCGAATATGTATCCGGTTTTGTGAAAATGGTACCCATACCAGGCGCACAAGGGGAGCACAGACACGGCGAACTGGACCGCCGTGCGTCCATGCGCTCGGGCCGCCTCCGGCTTGCGGTGCGTTTCCCATACATGCCATCCGGCCAGAGCCAGCGGCGTAACGATTGCGGTCTCTTTCGACAGCACCGCCAAAGAGAACCACATCGTTGCAAGCCAACCATCCCGCGCGGAGGGCAATTCTCTCAGGCCATAGACCAACGCCCACATGGTTGCCGCGGCGGCAAAAATATCCGCCTGCGCCAGCGTGCTTTGCGTGAACCACACAGGGTACAGCGCCGTCAGCAGAGTTGTGGCAACGGCCACGGATGGGTTCATCAGGCGACGCACCAGCAGGAAAACTCCCGTCAGGGCGAAAGCAGCCACCAGACAGACCGAAAGCCGCGTGACCATGGGAGTGAAGCTGGACACCTTCCACCAGAACGCCAGATAGATGGCCGGCAAGGGAGGATGCCCGTTCGTCATGGTGGAGTAGGGGATAAGCGACCCTCTACGAAAAAAATCGTAGGCAGCCGGAATATAGTAGCCAGCCTCATCCCAAAAATAGGGAAGCCGCAGCAAGGGCAGATGCGTCAAAAACACGAACGCATAGGTGACTGGAAAAATCAGCCACGCTGGCGCAGGCTCATCCCGGTGCCGGCGAAACAAAACTCGCTGCCACCATGAATGCGGCCTTGGGGAGGACGCGGGATTCAGAGGATTCGAGGATTGCAAAGCATAGCTCCTAACAGAATGGCCAGTCTGCCATGGGACGGGCGATGACGCCTGCAACAATCCGATTCAGTGTAGCTGTGAACCCAAGTCGAGAGGTGAACCTAATTGGGGCCATTGCCGGTCGGCGCCATGGGGACTGCCTGTGTCGGCTCCAGCGTAATGG
>JBDTBI010000089.1:0-3906 GCA_039924215.1 Acidobacteriaceae bacterium | reverse complement strand
CCACCGCTTTCACATTTCCATCGCCCAAATGAGCATTCCTCTGGTTGTCATCTACTTTGGCGCCAGCGTTGGAAGCATTTTTGGAGGTTGGCTTTCCGGAACTCTGATCAAGCATGGACGCTCGGTAAACTACAGCCGGAAAGCTGCGATGTGGCTATTTGCCGTGGCCGCGATTCCGGTCGTCTTTGCCGCCACGGTGCCGACTCTATGGGAATCAGTCGCCTTGATTACCCTGGCAGCATCTGCACATCAGGGATTTTCGTGCAACATTTTTTCTACTCCGTCCGACATGTTTCGTGCGAAATCTGTCGCGACGGTGGTAGGAATCGGTGGAACCGGAGGAGCATTGGGTGGAACACTTTTTGCGGCAGCTGCAGGCTTTTTGCTGAACCGCACCCATAACTATTCCATGCTGTTTACCATTTGCGGATGCAGTTATATCGTGGCGATCATCCTCTTCCAACTGCTGGTGCCGACGCTTCAGCATCAGGATGCCGGAAGAGAACTGAATGCCTGAGATACGTTTCCTGTAGCCAGCGCAGCGCATTTCTCCGCCTGGCGATATTCTTGGAAGCGAGAACTACACCAATTAGCGAGGAATCTCGGAGAGATATTGTGGCAGAAATTCGAAAGCTTCTAAAACTCGACCCACGTGACAATGTGCTGGTTGCGCTGACTCCACTTACAGCGAATGAGCCCGCGACGTATGCGGGCAAAACGTATGTTCCCACTGCCAACGTTCCAGCAAAATTCAAATTTGTTGAGCATGACATGCCGATTGGCTCTGAAATTGTCATGTATGGCGTGGTTGTAGGCAAAGCGCGTGAACCGATCCCGGCCGGGGGAGTGGTAACCACACGAAATTTACAGAATGATTCGAGTGCCTATTCTTCGACCCGTACGACTCATCCATGGAACCCGCCGGATGTTTCCCCGTGGCTGCAGCGCAGCTTCCTCGGATATCACCGAACGGATGGCCAGGTGGGAACAAGAAACTACTGGCTGGTTCTTCCACTTGTGTTCTGCGAAAATCGCAATGTCGAATTGCTGCGAGAAGCGTTTGAGGAAGAACTTGGACTCCGCAGACCCAACGAGTATCGCCGCCAAATCAGGGGCCTGATCGATCGTCGTGATCCATCGCAGGCAAAAGCTGGGCCCAGCGATCCAGCGGCGGATGCTTTGGCCAGTCCTATTTTTCCCAATCTGGATGGTATCCGGTTTCTATCCCATGAAGGCGGCTGTGGGGGGACGCGGCAGGATGCACGCGCGCTCTGCGGTCTGCTGGCCGGATACATTCAGCATCCGAACGTCGCAGGCGCAACGGTCCTGAGCCTTGGCTGTCAGAATGCCGAAATTTCGATCCTGCGAGAAGAAATTCGTAAACGCGACCCGCAAGCGAGCAAGCCTGTCCTGATTTTTGATCAGCAGGCAATGGGGCTGGAATCGAACATGCTGGGTCGCGCCATTGACCAGACATTTGCTGGGCTGGAGCAGGCCAACCAGGCTCGCCGCGCTCCCGCGCCTCTGAAGACTCTGACGATCGGCCTGAAGTGCGGTGGTTCTGATGGTTTTTCCGGTATTTCTGCCAATCCGGCGCTGGGGCATGTTTCGGATGTGATGGCAGCTCTCGGCGGCAAAACCATTTTGTCCGAATTCCCGGAGTTGTGCGGTGTCGAGCAGGATCTGATCAATCGCTCTGTCAGCCAGGCTGCGGCGGACCGCTTCGTGGAGTTGATGACGACGTATGCGGCGCGCGCAAAAGCCGTCCACTCCGGTTTTGAAATGAATCCTTCGCCGGGAAATATTCGCGACGGACTGATCACGGACGCCATGAAATCTGCCGGCGCGGCACGCAAAGGCGGCACCTCGCCGATCGTGGATGTGCTCGATTATCCAGAATACGCAACGAAACCCGGCTTGAGTCTGCTATGTACGCCGGGGAATGATCTGGAATGCGTAACCGCACAAGTAGGCGCTGGAGCGAGCCTGGTGCTATTTACCACCGGCATGGGGACGCCCACAGGCAATGCGATCGCGCCTGTAATTAAGGTTGCAACCAACACTCAGATGGCGATGCGCATGTCTGACATTATCGACATCGACACAGGCGGCATTCTCACCGGCGAGTCCACGGTCGAGCAGATGGCAGAGGACATACTTGAGTTTTCTCTCGACGTGGCCAGCGGGCGCAAGCATACCAAAGCAGAGTTAAACGGGCAATACGACTTTATTCCATGGAAACGCGGGATTTCGCTGTGAATCTGGCGTTGTCTTCCTGCCTGCAAGATTGTTCCTGAACACAGCGAAGTTGGCATAGATTCAACGATGGAGGGTGAACAATGCAACGCAGGCACTTTCTGAAAAATACTGCAGCCTCACTTGCTGCTTCGGGATATCTAGGGACTGACTGGCTACATGCCTTGACCGCGGGAAAAGAGGCCGGAGGGCATGCAAGGGACCGCAGTTCTTCGTCGGCGAGCCAGCGGTCTGCAGACTCGATCAGCCTGAAGGATGCTGTGGTCGTCACACGGCCGGGGAATGTGCCGCATGCCGAACGCACTGCGGCGATTGTGCTCGCGGGAGAATTGGCGAAGCGCACCGGGATTCGTCTGAAGACATCGACGACCTGGCCGAAGTTCGCGCCGGTGATCGCGATCACTTCGGAAACCGATGTGCCCGCCTGGGCACACGCCGTTCCCACGCGAGCGAACGCAGACAGGCCGGAGAGTCGCCCCGACGGATATCGAATCCATGTGGAAGCCAGGCACGGCGCACCTCCTGTGGTGTGGATTCTGGGCGGGGACGCCAGGGGCACATTGTTCGGCGTCGGCAATCTTCTGCGGAGGCTGGATTGGGGACAGGGCGCAATCCGCGTACAACCTTCCGTCGACGTGGCCGCCGCTCCGGTCTATCCGATTCGAGGCCATCAACTCGGCTACCGGGCGACGCCGAATACCTACGATGCGTGGGATCCTGCCCAATTTGAGCAATACATCCGAGAGCTCACATTTTTTGGCGCAAATAGCGTGGAAGGAATTCCTTTCCAAGACATCCGGAAAACTCCAGTCATGAAGTTTTCTCGGCGGCAGATGAATCGGGCCATCGGGGAAATCTGCAATCGGTATGGCCTTGACTACTGGGTGTGGTTGCCCGCCGAATTTGACCTGAAGAACACTGTACTACGCGCAAAATTGCTCGACGACAGTGAGCAGTTTTTTCGAGACACCCCGACCTTCACCGCCGTTTCCTTTCCGGGTGGTGATCCTGGGGATAATCCGCCGGAGCTTGTACTTCCGTTTCTGAGCGATCTGGCAAAGCGGATGTTGCCGATCCATCCAAAGGCGAAGATCTGGCTTTCTCTGCAACACTTCGACAGCAAAGAGGCCGACACTGTGTACGCTTACCTGGACGAGAACTCCCCGGAATGGTTCGGAGGGTTGGTGGCTGGCCCCGGCAGTCCTCCGCTAGCGGGACAGCGGATTCGGCTTGCGAAACAATATGGCCTGCGGCTCTATCCAGACATATCCCACAATAAGCTCGCCCAGTTTGAAGTGCGGGATTGGGATCAGGCGTATGCGCTGACGGAAGGGCGCGAGTGCATTAATCCCAGACCTGTTGAGTATGCGCAGATATTTGAGCAGCGCTCCGGCTACAGCGATGGATTTATCTCGTATTCGGAAGGCGTCCACGATGACGTGAACAAGACAATCTGGAGCGGGTTGGGCTGGGACCCCACGCAGAGCGTATCCGATATCCTAATCGACTATACCCGTGTCTATTTCCATCCCAATGTGTCGAAAGATTCCACAAACGCAATCTTTGCACTGGAAACAAACTGGCGTGGACCGTTACTGACCAATGGCTCGGTGGAAGGGACATTGGTACAGTGGCAACACCTGCAAAAGC
>JBDTBI010000088.1:0-3771 GCA_039924215.1 Acidobacteriaceae bacterium | reverse complement strand
CCATGCTGAAGGCGGCGATTGCTCATCGTGGAATTGTAATGTTGGATGTAATTTCCCCTTGCGTTACGTTCAATGATCATGAGGGCTCGACCAAGAGCTATAAGTACATGCAAGAGCATGAGGAACCGATCAGCGAAATTGGTTTCGTCCCCTACTTTGAGGATATTTCCGTCGATTACGATCCCGACACCACGGTGGATGTGCGGATGCACGATGGATCTCACCTGCGCCTGCACAAGCTGCATGAGAACTACGATCCTACCGACAAGGTGAATGCCGTAAAGATGCTGATGGAAGCGCACGATAAAGAGGAAGTGCTGACGGGCGTATTCTACGTGGATACGCAGAAGCCGGACTTCACCTCGCTACTGAATATGGTCGATGAGCCGCTGGCGACGCTGCCCCAGGAGCGAGTTCGTCCGGGCCGCAACGTGCTGGCGGAAATCATGGAAGCACACAGCTAAGACAAAACGAAAAATCTGAAGACGAGCCTTCGCGGCCTCCCATTCTTGACGGCAACATGACGCCGCCGCCAGGAATGCTGGCACTTGACGCGCAGCGAATGCGACGGATTATTCCAGGGGTGCTGCTGTCTTCTTCGGCCTGAAGCGCGGTTTCTTCATCAGGTAGCCGATGGGGATCAGGCACGCGGTCATCACGACCAGTACATGCACCGTATCTACATATGCCAACACCGTCGCCTGCTGCAGCATCATGTGGTAAATCCGCGTTGCGGCATGGCCGGCTGCATCGGCTGCGGAATATCCCCGAGTTTGTAGCGCTCCGGCTAGGCCTTGTTGCAGCGTCCGATATTTTGGCGAGCTGCTGGTTACATGTGCGGATAAAAACTGCTGGTGGATCTGGGCGCGGCGCAACAACATGGTGCTGATGAAGGAGACGCCAAGGCTGCCCCCGATGTTCCGCGCAAACGCAGTCAGCCCGGAGACCTCGTTATTTTTGTCCTGTGGAATGCCGACATACGACACAACGCTGATGGGCACAAATAGAAACGGCATGCCCAGAACCATGATCACGCGCCAACTGACCGCGTCCCCGAAGCTGATGCCGAGGTTGAGGTCGCCGATGCGCCAGATGCCAAACGTCAGCAGACAGAATCCAAAGGTGATCATCAGGCGCGGGTCTACCTTCTGACCGATGTAGCCGACAAACGGCAACAGCACAATTAAAACGAGGGCGCCCACGGAAAGTGCCATGCCGGCCTGGGTGGCGGTGTAGCCCAACACCTCCTGCAGGAACTGGGGAATCATCACTGTGGTCGAGTACAGGGCCGCGCCAATCGTCAGCATGATGAGTTGACTCATGGCAAAGTTGCGCCTGCCATACAGAGAAAGGTCGATGATGGGGTGTTTCGCGGTCCACTCCCGATAGAGAAATGCGACCAGGCCACAGCCGGCAACCAAAGCGCACGCGATGATGATGCGTGAGCCGAACCAGTCGTCCTCCTGGCCTTTGTCGAGCATGATCTGCAAGGCTCCAATCGTTAGCGCCAGCAGCCCCAGACCGATGCCGTCAATACTGCCCACTGCCTTGCGGACTTTTTTCAGGTAAGGAGGGTCCTCCACGATGCGGCTGGTGAGCAGCAAAGAAATAATCCCCACAGGAATGTTCAGGAAAAAGATCCAGCGCCAGGCGTAGTTGTCGGTAATCCATCCGCCGATGGTGGGGCCGATGGCAGGTGCGACGACGACCGCCATGCCATACAAGGCGAAGGCCATGCTGCGCCTTTCAGGTGCGAAGGTGTCCGCCAGGATAGCACGCTCGCTGGGCTGTAGCCCCCCGCCGGCCGCCCCTTGAAAGATACGAAAGACAATCAGCATGGGCAGAGTCGTGGCCAGTCCGCAGAGAAAGGAAAATACGGTGAACAGCGCGACACAGGTCATGTAAAAGCGTTTGCGGCCGATGCGGTTTGAGATCCAGCCGCTGATCGGCAGCACGATGGCGTTGGACACAAGGTAGGAGGTCAGGATCCAGGTGGCCTGGTCGTAGTCGGCGCCGAGCGTGCCTGCGATATGCGGAAGGGCCACATTCGCGATGCTGGAATCCAGCGATTCCATAAACGTCGCCAGCGTCACCGTAAAGGTGATGACCCACGGATTGAATCGCGGCGTCCAGTGCTCGTAATGAAATTCGCTGTCGTAGTCCCGCTTGTCGGCTGCGGAAACTACGGAAGACTGCGCCATGCCCGCTCCCAAATATCTGCTTATTTCAAATACGATCTGGCCGGAATGAGCATTCTTCGCTGCATGGCGAAGAAAACGGAGAAATGGCGTTCCATCGCAAGGGTGTTTCTCTCCAGAATACTTTTAGCTCCCCAGGGATTCATTCGCGGAAATGCTTCTAGTCTACGGGTTTTTTATTGGATTCCCTGGACTGGATGGGGATGCAGGGAATCTTTTGCGAGGTGGAGGCAGGTTTATGCAGCACGGTGTCGGTGGGGGAATTTGCGAGGCGTGGGTTCGCCATTTCTGTTCACGCTCCTGCTGTTCCAAAAACGCCGGGCACCGCGAGAACGTTCGCGAGGGATTCAAAAGCGCGCTTCGGGACGACTAAGCACTATGCCAGTTTCATCGCAATCGACTCATCCAGTATTTGGCGGACCGTGAGCGGCACAATGATGCAGTGTTCCCTCCGAAAGAAGGCGTCGATCTCGCGCATGGCGTCCGAGGAAAACTCAAACGAGACAAAGAACCCTTTTGCGCGTTTCTCGCGCAGCATGGCAGCCTCGAACATGTCGATGTCCGGTCTACCCACCTTGTCTTTTTGCTTTACCTGGACCGGATACCAGGCATCCATAAAGTCGAGTTCTCCCGCAGTTTTCCCGCTCCTTGTAGGCATGGAGGAGACGGGATAGATTCGTCCATCGATGCCCATGTCGCCGACCTGTGCCTTGTTCGGGATGCCTCCCAGCGCGATGACCGCCCAGTTTTCAAACTCAAACGGCGGGATGGCACGAAGTTGCTTTTCTGTCCGTGGCAGGTCACGCACCACGAAGCCGCGTCCCACATGCCAGAGTTTTTCATCTTCGGGCAGTTTGCAGATGTCTCGGAGCCGCTTTGCCATCACGCGGCATGAGGTTGGAGAAATGTCGATGCCGATCCATTGCCGCCCAAGATTCTGAGCAGCGACAAGGGCCGTTCCGCACCCGCAGAATGCGTCGAGCACGATTTCGTTCTCGTTGCTGCTGGATTTTATAATGCGTTCCAACAGCGGCAGCGGCTTTTGTGTCGGATACCCAAGACGTTCAGCAGAAAGGTTGTGTAATGGGCGAATATCGTTCCACACGGTCTGCAACGGAACGCCTGGGCTTTTGTCGGCATATCTTTTGAGACGCGGAACGCCACCCTCTCTCTTCGGCCAATGGATACCGCCCGCAGCATCGAGCACGTCTAGCTTTTGCTGGGATGTGGCGTTCGACGGCAGTTTGTACTGTTCTACTGCCTCTAAGGGAACTGCCCAGTGTCTCCCTTTGGCGGTAACGTTAATTCCGCGCCAGGGCTCACCGCTATCCCCATGTCGAATCCCATCGCCCGTCAAATCCATCCGCATCCATCTTCGTCCGTCTGCGTCTTTATGGTCGAAGAAAGTCTCAAGATAATCGGGATCATAAGGCTGGAACTGTTTGTTCCAGGTGAAGTCATTTGAATTCGCGTAGAAGAAGATTGTGTCGTGGATTGTGCCATAGCGTTGCGCTCCAGCGTGGGCGAACGTGCGTTTCCAGATAATCTCATTCTGAAAATTGTTCTCACCGAA
>JBDTBI010000087.1:0-4695 GCA_039924215.1 Acidobacteriaceae bacterium | reverse complement strand
CGCACGCGGGGATACGGCGTCTCCTCATCTGACGGGACAGACCATCGACATTGGGAAAAAGGGAATGTCGTCGCACGAGATTGCATGGATGCGGTCGGTTTTGGGCCAATTGCAGTCCAGCGGCAAGCTTGATGTGGAAGAAGAGTTCCAGCAAGCGTGCTTTCACATTTCGGTCTATGAGACCTACGTGCCGCGCACCGAGGGGCCAACGCGCCTGGTGGCTAGCAACAATCCGTCGCCAGCAGATGCCCGCACGCTCATAGCGAATGCAACCGCAGCCGAAGCGGCTACCGAGCCGGTACATTCTTCGGCGGTTGCAGTCCGGTATTCACACTCGCGAAGTCACTCTCGCAGCTATGAAGTTCGTCGTACGCGGCGAGTTGGTGTCCATCATCGCCGCCGCCATCGCAGAGGTATGTCCTTGCTGGCTGCCGGTCTTCGCTAGGCCACATATCCTACGGTACGAGCCTCACTCAAGTGATATCGCTATGAACCGGTTGGGTGGTTGGTCGAGCAGCTTTTCCGAGCAGGAAAGCTGCTGGCAAGTAGGATCCTTCCTGTGTGGCCCGCGTGTACTCCAGGAGAAAAGCGAATCCTAGTTGGGTGCTTTGGGGGCGAAGTATCCCTTCATCGTGCGCACCTTATAGTCGTGATCGAAGCAAGTCAGGTAGATCGGTCGGAATGCGCCGTCCGCTTTGAAATCCGCAGGTTTATACACAAGCGAGTACTGGCTGCGCAGCTCTTCCTGAATGCTTTCGAAGGAGTTGGCAACGTCTTCCATACGGAAAGGAGTAAATGCACTCCCGCCGGTTGCTACTGCCATGGCTTTGAGAATGTCATCTCCACGGTCGCGGCTGGGGCTGTCATTTGTGCTGACGGTGTAGACGGTGGTCTCGGACCGTTGACACATCTTTACGGCGTCGTCCAGAGTGGCGTGACTTTGATCGTCATCCCCATCGGAAAGGATAATCAGAGTCTTGCGAAACGATCCGGTTGTGGTAAGAGGAAGCATTTGATCGCGACAAGCGGTATAGGTCGCGTCATATAAAGCGGTCCCACCGCCGGGAGCGAGCTTGCGGACTCCGGCGGCGAGCAGATCGCCGTTATTTGTATATTTTTGCGTAATGTTCGGGGTTACGTCGAAGCCCATCACAAATGCCTGATCGACCCGCGGCCGGAGTACGGATAGAAGGAATTCGATGGCCGCCCTCTGTTCAAACTGAAAACGCGAGCGAATGGAACTGCTGGTGTCGATGATGAGGCCGACGCGCAATGGAAGATTGGTCTGCTGGGTAAAGCTATAGACTTCCGCCGGCGCCATGTGGGCGTCGAGCAGAGAGAAATCGCTTTCGTTCAAATTGCGGATGAAGTGACCATGCTTGTCGGTCACGGTGAAGAAGAGATTCACTTCATTGACGACCGTCGTAATGGTGTAGGCACCATTTTGATCGGCCTCGGATCCAGCCGATTGCTGAGGTGGTTTTGCTGCTGAATTTTCTGGGGGCGCGGGGGTAGACGAGGTAGCAGATGGGGGAGTGTGGCCAGCTGAGGCCGGACTGTTTTGCGCCTGCAGGCGGTTCGGAGTTCCCACCAGGATAGCGAAAAAAAACGTCGCGACGCCCAGACAGATCCCGCGCCATTTGCAATTCAGTTGCTCATATTTCCAGTGGATCATCCAGTTCAGTTTATCAGCGTCTGATGCGTAATTTCGCCTTTTGCGCAAGGGAAGCAGGTGACTTGAGATGTTCCAGCCAACGCAGTAAATCGGTGGGTAACGGGACTTCAAAGCCCAACTCTTTGCCAGATTCCGGATGCGTGAACCTGAGTCGCGTTGCGTGGAGAAAATTTCGATCGAGCGTAATAGCCTGCTCGAGAGCTGCCGCCTTTTTCAGGCGCGTGGCTGGCGCTTCAAGCTGCGGCAGAATATGTTGCGGCGCTCCATAGAGCGTATCCCCCACGACGGGATGCCCAATCGAAGAGAGATGCACGCGAATTTGATGGGTGCGCCCGGTTTCGATCTCGACTTCCAGAAGAGTGAAATGTCCATAGCGCGACTCGAAGCGCTCCAACACGCGATAATGGGAAATGGCCTTGCGGCCGCCTAGAAGCCGTGTCGTCATGCGCGTCCGTCGCTGCTGATCCCGGCTGATGGAAGCATTCAGCGTGCTTCGATCGAGCTTGACGGCTCCATGGACGAGCGCAGTATAGGTTTTATGCACACGGCGTTCGGCGAACATCTCGGCCAGCTTACGATGAGTGCGATCATCCTTGGCGACAACGATCGTGCCACTGGTCTGCTTATCCAGCCGATGCACAATCCCAGGTCGCAGCGGGCCCCCCGTGGTGGACAGAGTGGCCATATGGTGCAACAGAGCATTTACCAGCGTGCCCTGATTGCGTGCACTGTCGGTCGCGCCGGATCCAGCGTGCACCATCATGCCGGCGGGCTTGTTGATGACGGCCAGGAAGGCATCTTCATAGACGATGTCAAGTGGGATCGCTTCGGCCTGGGCTCGCAAGTCAGGCCTGACCGCCTCGCCCCGGACGATTACGGTTTCTCCCGCGCGTAGTTTGCCGCTGGCCTTGATCGCACGGATTTTGCCTGCGTGGTCGATGACGGAGACATGCGCCTGTTCAATCAATTGCTGAACACGCGCGCGGCTGACGTCCTGCAGGCGAGCCGTGAGGAATTGATCGAGCCGTTGGCCGATATCTGACGCTTCCACCGGAAAATTGCGCGCGGTTCCGGCAACGGCTGAGTCCTGATCGGCTGTCAGCTTTTCGGTGATCGCATCGGTCCCGTCGATGGAGTCGTGCTTCGTCTGTATCGGGTGGGGATGCTTCATGCGGTGCGCACCGCATTGGACCGCTGCTCCAATAGAAGCAACGCGCCCAGCACGACGAGGAAAAAATCAATTGCCTGCGTCAGAGATAGTGTTTCGGCAAGAATCAGCAGCCTGTTGTCTCCATGATAGAAATCCAAAAAAAACTGGACCAGGCCGAACAAAAGCATCCATATACCAGCCAGTTCGCCCGGCTGTTTCCGACGAGGCAGCCACCACAGTGACAACAGGCACAGAGCGAGTTGCAGCGCGCAGAGATAGAGTTGTACCGGCTGCAAGCGAATCCCGAGCGGCGTGCCGTTCCAGGATGCTGCCCATGAGCTATGAAAAGCGATTCCCCAGGGCAGTGAAGTGGGGCGGCCATAGTTGCAACCGGCGAAGAAGCACCCCAGCGCTAGAATCGCCTGTCCCAGGGCCCAACCGGGCGCGGCCGCGTCCAAAGTGCTGAGCCAGGGCATTCTTCGCAATGTCATATAGAGCAGGCCGGCGAAGATGCCTAATCCAAGCTCCGTGAGTACGGAGTCCACGGTTTTTGGAACTGTGAGGGTGAGCATCAGCAGCGGGTACGAAAGGAAATCGTGCCAGTGGCCGACGATGAGCAACAATTTCGATCCGAGCACGGCCGCAAACACAGTGACTAGTCCCAGGTTCCAGAGAGCATCTGGAGGAAGCCGCAGGCGCGCCGCTGTTCTCATCGCCAGAATAAGGCCTGCAACGAGCGCGATGGCCGCGAATACGCCATAGCTTGGGACGGTGACAGGACCGAAAGTGAAGAGGTGGGGACACACAAGAGGAAGTAGAACAGAATCCGGCAGAAAACCAAACTGCGAACCGGAAACCCACACATTTGAAACAGGAAAAGAAAACCGACCCGCGGGGCCGTAGAGCAATGCGCCGGTGAACCCGTCCTAAGACGGTGGGAACCCGCCGCGGCTCTTTAGGCATTCCGGACTGGCGGACACTGCACACCGAGCCGATTCTTCGAGTCGAGTTCCCTGTTCAATGAATGTAGGTTCAACCAGCGTTGACTACCCTACCTGCTTTGCAGGCCGGTTTCTACCTTGGATGCTAACCGGCATCTCGTCGGTTGGCAAGCAGAAGCGGTAATGAAGGGTAATGCCCTAGTTATCGGGCTATAGAGGATGGAGAGGGTTTTCGATCCTCCCCAGAGCGGCAGCCTAGCCGGCTTTGCGGTTGTCCGCGAGGGCAGCGTCCAGCATTTCGGCCAATGTTTCGGTGCGGGATTTCAAGTTCAGGGTCATATTGCCAGGCAAGGCATCGCGTTGGCGCAGCTTCACCAGCTCATCCGCGATATTGAGTGCGGCCAGAACCGCGACGCGCAAAGAATCCACAGTGGTGCCATGGCGAGCCACGGCACGCATTTTCGCGTCTACCAGAGCGGACAATTGCTCCAGATATACCGGATCCGGCCCACGCAGATGATAAATCTGGTCGTAAATGTCAACGACGAGATTGCTGGACGTTTCGGCCTCAATGGCATCCGCTGCAGGCATTGCGCTCGATTCATCGCGGGCTGTTGCGTTGGGCAGCTCGTTCTCATCCTGAGGAAGATCCTGCTGTGGTTCGCGGTCCATGCTTGCTCCTGTACTCTGGTCCGTCAGGCAGAATGCGTAAATGACGCTTCAATGCTATCGAGCGAGGACATGAGTCGCTCGACACGCGTGCGAACGGTATCCCGCTCGCGATGCAGTTCTTCAATTTCCCGGTGCTGTGCTGCCACCTGGTCATGCTGAGCTTCCAATTCCTCGCGCACGCTGGACAACTGTTTTTCTATCGCGGCGCGCTGTTCCCGTTCCCGGTTCAACAACTCAATTGCGCGAACGACGCGCTG
>JBDTBI010000086.1:0-3168 GCA_039924215.1 Acidobacteriaceae bacterium | reverse complement strand
TGTATGGCTGAAAAATCTGCGTACCGAAGGGCAGGTACAAATTCTCGATAGCGCCTATATGGATGCAGGCAGCGATGCGGCAGGCGGCCAATGACGGAGGGTACGGTCACCAAAAAGCGCAGGCTCGGCTGGCGACACCTGGCCTATGTGGCTGGGATTGCGGCGGTGCTGGTTGCCGTTGTGGTGGCAGCGCTGGCCTGGTATGCCACCACTCCCAGGTTTGCCGCTCGCGTTCATCAGACAGTGGTGGACGTTTTAGAGCGGACGACTGGCGGCCGGGTGGAGATGGGCTCCTTTCGATGGAGCATGCGTCATCTTGCGATTGAGGTGGACAACCTGACGATTCACGGCGAGGAAGGCGCCGGACAGGTGCCGTATTTCCACGTGAATACTCTTCTGCTGCATGCCAGCATTCTTTCGATCATCGGTCCGAAGGTTCGATTGAACAGTTTGGTGGCGCAAGGGCCGACCTTTCATTTGATCCTCTATCCGGATGGGACAACGAATCAGCCGCATCCTCGCGTGGCCGCGAATGAGCCGCTGCAGCAGACGCTGCTCAACATGAAAATTGGGCACACCCGCATTGAAGATGGATTGGTCCTTCTCAACGATCGCAAGATTCCGTGGGAAATGGCGGCCGGATCAACCCAGCTCAACATGGAATATGAGCCGAAGAAAGCGGCCTATCAGATTGCGCTGGATACGAAGAACATGACGTTCCGGCTGAAGAATTCCACCGAAGCGCATTCGCGATTGAAAGTCAGCCTGAGCTTTTCAAAAGATGCGGCGACGGTTGAGAATCTCGACCTGCAAACGGGAAATTCACATCTGGTCGTCAGTGGCGGGCTGCAGGATTTTTCCGCGCCATCGTGGCAGGCGAATGTGCGCGGTACGGTCGATGCCAGGCAGATTGGAGCGATGACCGGCGTCGATGATTTGCGCAGCGGAACGGCGAAACTCGACATGGCCGCCCATGGAGTTGTGAATGGAAAGTTCCTGGTATCGGGCCATGTGGATGTGAACGGCGCGACCTGGGCTGCGCCGTGGCTAACGCTGCGTAAGGTCGACTTGCGCACCAATCTAAGCGTCGATAACGACACATGCGCCTTTACGGATTTTTCTTCTGTGCTGGAAGACCAGGGAAGGATTGCGGGCAGCATGGTGTTGAGGCATTGCATCGGGCCGTCCGAGCCGGTCATGGGGCCAGTCGCAAACGGGTCGGCGTCCCGATCGAGCGGACGCCGGAAAGTTAGTCCGCGCGCGCTGCTGCAGCGGCTGCATCAAAAATTCGAAACGAAGAAAGCGATGCCTGTCCAGCAGAGATATCAACCATTACAGGCTGATATCGAGGCGCAGGTTTCCGATGTGACGCTGCCGCTCATTCTGGCAGCGACAGCTCCGAAGGAGGACTGGAACATCGGATTTACCACAGCAGCGTCCGGCAAAGTGACAGTCCATTGGATCGGAGATGGAAAAGGCCTGGACGTGCATGGGGACCTGATGCTGAGCGTTCCGCAGCGAACGCTGGGTTTGGTACCGGTGAGCGGCCCGGCCCATGCCGACTATCTTGGAGATCATCGACATCTTGTGATTCATGACGCGAACCTGCATACGCCTGGAACGCAGGTCTCTGCCTCTGGGACGCTGGATTTGCTGGAAAAAGACACTCATAGCGCGTTGCGGCTGGATGTCGTGGGACGGGACCTGAGCGAGTTCGATCAATTGCTGACGATCACAGACCTGCGGGCTACGCCGAAGGGTGCTCCTCATGCGCTGCCGTTGAAATTATTGGGAAATACGACATTTCGTGGAGTTATCCACGGCTCTTTCTTTTCGTTGCAGGCGGTGGGGCATTTGGATTCCCAGGGTTTTCAAATGGTGGTGGAACGGAGCAAGGAAGAGAAGAACGGACAGCGATCGCTGGTGGAGCATTTGCTGACGTGGGACCAGTTTCAGGCAGACGTGTCGTATGCTCCCGCACGGCTTACGATACGCAACGCAGAACTGGTGCACGGCGGTGCCGTGATTCATCTCGGGCTGGATTTGTTGCCGGATCGCACCGCGCCGGGCACGTATACCTACAACAAGCAAACCCAAATTAACGCAACCATGCTGGCGAGTCATGTTGCCGTGCCGGAGGTGCAGTCCGCTTTTGGCAGTTCGTATCCGATCGACGGAACGCTGGAAATTCGTGCGCACGTGGCCGGGATTGTGGATGATCTGGAAGGTTCGGGCCAGATGATGATGACGCATGGCATGGTGGGAGATCAGCCGATTCCCAGCGTGTTTATGCAACTGGATGCGAAAGGGCATTTGCTGGAGGCAACTCACATCAAGCTTGACGCTGCCGGTGGCACAGCGACCGGGCAGGTCGCCTACGACGACGCAAGCGGTGCGCTGCAGGGGGAACTGACAGGCCAACATTATGAGCTGTCGCAGATTGCGCTGCTGAAGCATGCGCGTGTGGCGACTGACGGCACGATCGGTTTTCATCTGCAGGCCGGCGGAACCATGACCGCGCCGCTGGTCACGGGAACCATGCAGATGGAAAACCTGACAGTGAATGGGCGGCCGATGGGCAACCTGCAGGCACAGACGCATTTGCAACGGGGAACGCTTTTCGTGACATCGCAGGGGGAGCTGTTCCAGGCCCACGTCAGCATGGGCGGCCAGGTTCAGCTTGGCGGGCGCTACCCCGCGCACATGCAAATGACATTTGCCAATTTCAATATTGATCCGTTACTGCGCATGACGACGTCGTCCGGTATCGGCGGTCGATCTTCGCTGCAGGGGAAAGTGACGATGTCCGGGCCGCTGGCGCAGCCTTCCGCGATCCAGGCGGATGCAGACCTGAATGCCTTCTCGGCAACCATCGGCGGCCTCCCGATCCATTCCGCGGAGCCGGTTGAGGCATCGATCCGGGACGGAATACTGCAATTGAAAGAAGTCCATCTGCAGGGTGAGGACATGGATATGACCGCCCGCGGGACGGTCAATCTGTTGAAGGACGATGCGCTTCGCCTGCATTCGGAGGGAACGGCGAGCGCAAACCTGGCTTCCGTCCTCGACAAGTCATTACAGTCGTCGGGCGAAATCCACTACACGCTGAACGTGCGCGGTACAGCCCATAAGCCGGACCTGCGAGGAAGCGTTCAGTTGAAGCATATC
>JBDTBI010000085.1:0-3109 GCA_039924215.1 Acidobacteriaceae bacterium | reverse complement strand
GTTCATTTCTCAGCTTGAACCGCATTTTCAAAACAACGAGCATCGATTTGTCGCTCCCAACGGATATGCTGCCCGTTTTCAGAACCCTTTCGTTCCGCAGGATTTGTTGCATCTGCCAGGAGATTGGCAGGCACAATTGCCGGACTACTACGGATGCATTGAGAAGATCGACGAGTCCGTTGGCACAATTCTGCAAACCCTGGAAGAACAGAGCCAACTCGACAATACGATCTTTCTCTTCACCAGCGATCATGGCTGCCAGTTCCGGACGCGAAATGAGGAGTACAAGCGCAGTCCGCACGACAGTTCGATTCGCGTGCCCTTTGTTGCTCAGGGCCCCGGGCTCAATCACTCACTTGCGCTGCCGGAGATCGTCGGTAACATCAACCTGACGCCGACCCTGCTCGATAGCGTCGGGGTCGCAGCCCCAAAATCCATGAAAGGCACCAGCCTGTTGCCTTTGATTCGGGATCCGCAGGCGCGAAGAAATTGGTCGAACAAGGCATTGATTCAGATTAGCGAATCGATGGTGGCGCGGGCAATTCGTACGAAGGAATGGACCTACTGCGTGGCCGACCCCACGTTAAATCGGGGTAAGGACCCTTCGAGTATGCACTATCAGGAATATCAGATGTACAACAACTACGACGATCCTGCTCAGTTGTTGAATCTGGCCGGGCGTCAGCCATGGAAACAAGAAGCTGCGCAGTTGCGGGAAGAACTGCTGGCGATGATCGTCGATTCCGGCGAGCCGAAGCCAACCATTACGCCTGCGCGGCTCTATCCGTAGGCAGACCCCGTCTGTCTACAACCCGCCGACGATGATTGCTGCCGGCGACTGCACCGGGCGAATTTTCGATCCTCGGAACCCGAAGTAGCAGATGTAGACATAGCACACGGCCGGAATGATAAACGCATGGTGAATTCCGATACGATCGGCTACGACGCCCTGCAATAGCGGCAGCAGCGCTCCGCCAATCACGCCGGTCATCAACAGGCTGGACCCGCGATTGGTCAGTGTTCCCAAACCCGCCAGTCCCAGCGCATAGATATTGGGCCACATGATGGAGTTGAAAACCCCGACCAGAATAATGCTCCACATTGCCAGGTACCCAAAACTGAACATGGAGGTGAAGACCAGGCAACCGGCAAGGATGGCTGCCACGCCCAACACCGGACCCGGACGCAGCTTCTGCGTGATGCCGGCTCCCCCGAAGCGACCCACCATCAGGCCTCCCCAGTACAGCGCGACATAGATCGCTGCCGTTTTTTCTGGAATATTGCCGATGTTGGGCTGGCTTAGGTAGTTCACCAGGAAGCTGCCGACGGACACTTCCGCGCCGACATAAAAGAAAATTGCCACCACCGCCAACAGCAGATGCCGCTGCTGCCAAATACTGGATCCGTGTACGCTCTCCAACGCGACGGACGGTGCAAAGGTCTCCATCTTGGGCAGCTTGTACAGCGCCATGGCGATGGCGTACGCAACCAGAATGGCCGCGATCACAAGATAGGGAAGTTTCACTAGAGCGGCCTGCTGCAGTTGATACGCGTGCAATGCATGTTGCGATAGACGGCTCAGCTCCAATGCTGTAAGTGGCACCCCGCCCAGAATCAACAGGCTGCCGATGTACGGCGAAATCGCGGTTCCAAGGGAATCGAATGCGCTGGCCAGATTCATCCGGCTGGAACCCGTTTGGGGCGGCCCTAAAACGATCACGTAAGCGTTGGCTGCCACCTGCAGCAGGGTCATGCCCACAGCGATGACCGCCAGCGCAATGAGAAACAGCGGAAAAGAGGGAGCCATTGCAGCGGGAATAAAGCTTAGAGCTCCGACAGCTATCACCAGTAGTCCCGTCACCAGCGTCCACTTATAGCCGATCCAGTCAACCAGTTTGCTGGACGGTATGGCAAAGATACTGAACGCAGCAAAGAAAAAGGTCTGGACCAGCATGACCTCTGCATACGACAAGGTAAAGACACTCTTCAGGTGCGGAATCAGAATGTCGTTCAGGCTGGTGATAAATCCCCAGAGGAAGAACAGCGTCATCACCATTGCCAGGGCGCTTTCCCTGCCGGATGATGGTGGCGCTGAAGCTACGCTGGGTCTGTCTGCCGTTTCAATTTCCATGCTTCGTCGGGTGCCCTCTAAGTCGATGATGCCTCTCCTACGTTACCTGCAATGAGTTCGCACGGCAAAGTAGGAAAGGCAGAAATCTTCATCGTTCACGGGGCAATGCGTTCGAAGCTCACGGCTGCGATTGGGAAACCTGCCAGGTGTCACCCATTTTTACCAGCGACACCTGTGCCGGCTGGCTGCCCGCTGTGGCACTGGTCAGCTTCGGGAAAGCTGTCTGCATCTCCTGAGACTTCGCCCATTCAGGTACATGATTCATTTTGAAGTGATAGCGTACCTGTGCCGTCTCCTGTCCGGATGAATTCGTCGCGGTAGTGAAATTGTCGATGGACGTCACATCCGGATTGCCGTAGCAGAAGTTCCCATAGCCCGGTTGGGTGGGATCTGCTGTCCAGTCAGAGCGGCCCTGGCTCGAGATTTCGTAGTTGTTGACCTGTTTTGAGGCGATAATTAGCACTTTCTTCTCTGCCGTGGTTCGGGTCAAAAGCCCGGCGTCGGTCAGCGCGTCATATCCCTGTGTCTTTGCATCGTCCGAAGTCGCGGCTTGCACGGGAAATTTTTTCGCGTCGGACCACAGGCATTGCGGATGGCCTTGGTTGTAGTTGTTAATTGCGGTTTGAAAATCGGCCTTCAAGTTCTCTTGTTTACTGCACCCTGCGATAAAAAGCACGAGGCTGCACAAGATGGCGGTATGAAAAATATTTTGTCGCGTGATTCGATTCATGTTCTCTCCATCTCAACTAAGATGCAGAGAAAGGATGCTTATTTTTGATGTCCTGCAAATCGCTGGCCGGCCAGCATAAGAATCAACACATGCCCCTGTCGTAGGCAGCCGTATAACGGTATTGAAATCAAGCAGTCACGCGGACCTTCGAGCCGCTGAACCCGTAGTAGCAGATGTAGACGTAGCATAGCGCGGGCAGAAAAAACGCATGATGGATGCCGATATGGTCGGCAACGAAGCCTTGCAGC
>JBDTBI010000084.1:0-3932 GCA_039924215.1 Acidobacteriaceae bacterium | reverse complement strand
AGCAGCGGCTGCAACTGTGTCTGAAGGTGCCAGGCAATGGCTTCGCCTTCGCGGTCGGGATCGGGCGCCAGATACACAGCATCGGCCTTGCTGGCCAACTTCTTCAGCCGTTCGACGACCTTTTCCTTGCCTGGCATGACGATCAGTTCCGGCTCGAACGTTCCGTCCTCCAGATCCACGCCAATCTTGCTTTTAGGCAAATCCATAATGTGACCAAGCGAGGCCTCCACGATGAAATCCTTGCCGAGATATTTGTTAATCGTCTTTGCCTTTGCGGGGGATTCGACGATGACCAGTGACTTTGCCATGCAATTACGCTTTCCCGTTCACATTCAGACTTGCTGGATGATTTGTTTCAATAAGACGTACCAGCTCAAAATAGGTAACAAGAGCGAAGCTACCACGCTTTTGATCGTTGATACCAGAGAGCGGCCTGGAATCCGATCCATTGCATTCCCGAAATTGCGTCCTGCAACCCGGCTGGATGAAGACCAAAACGAATGCGTGCGGACCGCAAAGATGGCCTTCCTTAAAACGTTCTCACATAGTTTTTGCCCGGCATTGCGCGCACTCGTCCCGCCAGTTCCAGTTCAAACAACGCGGTAAAGATCTCCGACGAACTCAACTTGCCGTCCAGCAGTTCGACCAGCTCATCCAGTTGTATCGCCTGATCCGGCCGAAGCGCATCCAGTACCTGCGCCTGATCTTGCGGCAAGTCTTTCTCGCTAGAGCTGCTCGTTATCGATGCAGCAGGGTCGTCGAAAGATGCATTTGTCCGCCGCTCCTCCACGTCCAGTCGAACCTGTGTCGGCAGTTCTTCCCACACATCCTCCCAGGTCGCCACCAGCTTGGCGCCCTGTTTAATCAACGTGTTCGGACCCCAGGAATTCTTCGACGTTACATTGCCGGGAACAGCAAACACTTCGCGATTTTGTTCCAGCGCACAGCGAGCCGTGATGCGGGTGCCGCTGTTTTCGCTGGCCTCAATCACCAGTACGCCCACGCTCATTCCGCTCAGGATTCGATTGCGGATGGGGAAATTCTGCGGTGCGGGAAAGGTTCCCATGGGATACTCGCTGAGGATCGTGCCTCCTCCTTCCAGAATCCGCTCTGCCAACCGCTTGTTCTCCTTGGGATAAATCACATCGATTCCTGTCCCCCACACGGCGATAGTCTTACCGCGAGCGTCCAATGCTCCACGATGGGCCGCCGTATCCACGCCACGCGCCATTCCGCTTAAAATAATCAGCCCACGCGCCGCCAGATCGCGCGCCAGCGCCTCCGCCATTCCCGTACCATACGGCGTCGGATGTCGCGTTCCCACCACGGCAATCCCCGGCTGCGCCAGCAATGTCTTGTCGCCGCGCATCCATAAAAATGTCGGAGGATCGAATATTTCCCGCAGCCTCTCCGGATATTCCGCATCCGCTGGGCTGATCAGCGTTCCTCCATCGTCCTGAACGCGCTTCCATTCTTTTTCCGCTTCGGACTGCGACTTGCCGGAAACAATCTGCTGTGCGGAGGCCGCAGGCAGGCGCAAACCTTCCAACTGCGTCAGAGGCAAACCCAGCACGTCGCTAGCATTGCCGCTAGCGTTGACTGCGCGCCAGATGCGGGTCGGGCCGAGCCCGTCTGTCATCGTAAGCACCAGCCACGCCATGCGCTCCTTTTCAAGGGAAGCCACCTGGGTAACGGAAGAATCGCTGGTTTGTGGTGTCGTATCTGTCACTGAAAATTATTTTGCCGGGTCAGCAGGGTCTGTCCAAACAACTCCTGCCCTCAACTTGCCTTGAATGTGGCAGAGCGTATCTTGGGTGAGGCGGAATGTCAAGCGGCGACTACCCCGTTCTGTGCGCCTCAATCGTCGAAACGTTCTATCGGCGACGGGTACTTCCTCCCAAAATCGATCCCAATATACCGCGCACAATCTGGCGCCCGACGGTGCTTCCCATCGACCGCGCCGCACTCTTCACTACGGACTCCATCAGCGTGTCTCCTCGGCGTCCACCCGTTCCCGAACGTGCGCCGCCCGTGCCCAACAGATCACCCAGGTTTTCGCTCCACGCGCTCTTATGCTCCTCGGGCGACGCGGCGGCAGACTGCACCGCGCGGCTCTTCAGGCGTTCATAGGCGGACTCGCGATCGACGGGCGTCTTATACACGCCGGCAACCAGAGAATTCTTCATCACCGCCTGACGCTGCTCCGGCGTAATGGGACCGATCTGGCTGCGCGGCGGGCAGATCAAAGCGCGTTCCACCATCGCCGGAATTCCCTTCTCGTCCAGAAACGACACCAGGCCTTCGCCCACCCCCAGCTCTGTAATTACGCTCTCCACTTTGAGATCTGGATTGGTGCGGAATGTCTGCGCCGCCGCGCGGACCGCCTTCTGATCCAGAGGAGTAAAAGCACGCAGCGCGTGCTGCACCCTGTTGCCCAGTTGCGTCAAAACGGTGCCGGGCACATCTATCGGATTCTGGGTGACGAAGTACACGCCGACGCCTTTGGAGCGGATCAGCCGAACTACCTGCTCAATCCGCGATTGCAGCGCAGACGGCAGGTCGTTGAACAGCAAGTGCGCTTCGTCAAAGAAAAATACCAACTTCGGCTTGTCCAGATCGCCCACCTCCGGCAGCCGCTCAAACAGTTCCGACATCAGCCAAAGCAGAAACGTGGCATACAGCTGCGGGGACTGCATCAGCTTGTCCGCCGCCAGAATATTCACCACGCCATGTCCGTTGCCGTCGGTCTGCAACAGGTCCTGAATATTCAGCGCCGGCTCTCCCAGAAAATGATCGCCGCCCTGGCTTCCCAGTGTGACCAAACCGCGTTGGATCGCGCCAATGCTGGCCGCGGAGATATTCCCATACTGCGTCTGGTATTCTTTTGCCGCTTCGCCGACATGCTGCAGCATGGCTTGCAGATCCTTCATGTCGAGTAGCAGCAGCCCATTGTCATCGGCAATTTTGAACACCAGCGTCAACACGCCCATCTGCGTGTCGTTCAGGTTCAGGACGCGGCTGAACAGCAACGGCCCCATGTCGGAAACCGTTGTCCGCACCGGGTGCCCCTGCTCGCCGAACAAATCCCAGAAAGTGACGGGGCAGCCTGCAAACGGTATCGGGCCCAATCCCATTTTCTCCACGCGCTCCGCCAGTTTTGGACTGGGCTTTCCAGGCTGGCTGATGCCGGACAGGTCGCCCTTCACATCCGCCGCAAAGACCGGCACGCCGATGGCGCTCAACCGTTCCGCCATAACCTGAAGCGTAACTGTTTTCCCCGTTCCCGTTGCCCCGGCCACCAGGCCATGCCGGTTCGCCATCGCCGGCAATAAATACAGCTCATCTTGATTGGTCGTACCTTTTGCAATCAGCGGCAGCTCTGCCATGGGCGTGAACCCCTCCAAACAAGCAGCTTACACCAGCTCATTTGGATGCAACTCACCGCTGCAAGTGCAGCGCCAGCCAAAACGCGCGCGGCACACGGGAGCGCAATTGAACCGCGCCAAGCCATTGAACCCGTGCGAGTTCGCGTGAGCCTCGCGCAGGGCCGCGCACCTAGTTGCTACACTTGTGTGTGACGTACCAACTCCGCATTTCTGCCATTCACTTTCTGAATCCCGCGCCCCTGATGTGGGACTTTGAACACCCGCCGGAAATGGACTGGCTGGCCGAGCGCTACCAGATCCATCTCTCCACGCCCTCGCAGTGTGCTGCGGAGCTGGCCGATGGGACCTCAGATATTGGCTTGGTCCCTACCGCCGCCTATGCCACCACGCCGGGACTGGCGATGATCCCCGGCTGTACGGTCGCTTCGCTCGGTCACGTCCGCTCCATCCTTCTCGTCGTGCGTCATCCGGATGGCATCCGCGCGGTGAAGCGGGTTGCCGCCGATACAGCGTCGCGCTCGTCGAACGCCTACGCACAAATCATCT